>DASURJ010001170.1:0-4088 GCA_036280115.1 Gemmatimonadaceae bacterium | reverse complement strand
GTCCAGGCGGGGGAAAACGACACGGTCACGACGCTCGGGCTCATTATCGAGGATGAGGATGACGTCGCGAAGCGGAACGGTGGCCGGATCCAGACCCTCCGCGGCGGTGGGTTCGCAGACATGGACCCGCCGCAGATGCTTCTGTCGAGCGTCTTCGGCTACTTCCTCGGCAACACGGACTGGTCTGTCTGGTCACTGCACAACTACCGGCTGATCACGACGAACGATGGCCGGTACGTTCCGGTGCCGTACGATTTCGACTGGTCGGGCATCGTGTTCGCGCGGTACGCGAAGCCGGCTCCACAGCTCGGAATCAAAACCGTGCAGGACCGCCTCTACCGCGGCCCGTGCGCCACGCCAGAGGAGTTCAAGGCGGTGTTCGACAAGTTCGTGGAGAAGCGCGACGCGATCCGCCAGCTGTATGCGCGGCTGCCGCTCGACGACGGGTACCGGAGACGCGCCCTCGCTTACATCGACGACTTCTACGAGGTCATCGGGAACCCGCGTCAGGTCCGGCGCGAGTTCATGGACGCGTGCGTGCGCGGTTCGTAGCGACGTACGCCCGGTCCTTCCACTCGACGCGGGACCCGCGCGCGATCGCCTGCAGGGCGATGACTGCGAACACCCCTGCGCCTAACGGGAAGAGGGGCGCGTAGACGACGGGAGCCGCCATCCAGCGGTATACGAGCGCCCAGGTCACGAGCTGGGCGACCACCGCAATGGCGGCTCCGTTCGCGAGCCACGACGGCACGGCCCAGAGCGACGCCGCGACGAGCGTGGCGGGCGGCAGGAGTGTCATTACGGGCGCGAGCACCAGCAGGGCAGGGAAGATCAGCTGCCCGGAGCGACCCCACGGCATGGCCTCCCGTCCACCGGCGAACACGTTCTTGCGCCAGCCGGCCATGATCTCCCGGAGCGACTCGTACATGCGGGTGGTGAGCTCGTGGCGGCCCATGATGAGCGCCGTTCGCATCCCCGCCGCGAACATCCGCTGGGCCAGCGCGACGTCCTCGGCCACCCGGTCGTGCACCGCGCCGTGTCCGCCGAGCGCGTCGTACGCCGACCGGCGAACGAAGATGCACTGCCCGTTCGCGATCTTGTCCTCGACCCGCCGTGAACGATTGACCGACTCGGTGCCGCCGTACCGCGTCGCGAGCATCCAGAACACGTGCGGCTGCACGACGCGCTCCCAGAAGCTGCCAAGCTCCTGATGCCCGGCGACCGTGAGCATGTCGAGCGCCTGCGCTCGCATGACCGTCACCGCGCGCGTCACGAGCTCGGGTCCGTGCCGCGCGTCGGCATCGGTGAAGCACAGAATGTCGCCGCGCGCGTGTGCCGCGCCGGTCGCGCACGCCCAGGGTTTCCCGAACCACCCGGCCGGAAGCTCTGACGTCTCGACCACGCGAACGCGCGAATCGCGCGCGGCCATCGCGCGAGCGATCTCGCCGGTCCCGTCGGTCGATCGATCATCGACGACGATCACCTCGACGTTCGGCCACGAGGCCGCGAGCGCGGCTTGCGCGGACCGCTCGATATTGCGTCGCTCGTTGCGCGCGGGGATGATGACCGAAACGAGCGGCCCGTCGTCGGACGCGGCTGGCGGCACATCGGCCAGGTCGCGGGAGCGCCTGACACGCCAGATCGTCAGGGCGGGACCGAGCGTCCAGGGCAGCGAGACGAGGATCGCGAGCGCGAGATTCCTCACGATGTCACCACGTCGGACGCGCTGGTGTCAGGGAGCGGCTTCGCCGACGACGCCCGCGGGGATACTTGCGGGGGCCCGCTGCTTTCGCCCGAGCACCACGGCTCCAGCCATATCACCCGTCACGTTCGACGCCGTCCGGAACATGTCGGTGATGGCGTCCACGCCGAGCAGGATCCCGATCCCTTCGGCGGGCAACCCTGCGCCGACGAGGATCGGCACCATCACGATGATCGATCCGGCCGGAATCCCCGGCACGCTGAACGTCGTCGGGACCACCGTGAGGACGACGGCAAGGAGCTGGGTGGCGGTGAGCTCGACCCCGTAGAGCCGCGCGATGAACAGCACGGCCGTCGGCTGGGCGAGCGCCCCGGCCACCCGGTACGTCGACGCGGCAAGCGGAAGAAAGAATCCGGAGATCTCGGCGGGCTGTCCGAGCTTCGTCCGCGCCGCTTCGATCATCGCCGGGAGGGACGCGAGCGACGACCGCGTGGTGAATGCCACGAGCTGTGCGGGCAGGATGGCGCGCGCGAACTCGCCAGGACGGATTCGTCCGCCAATGATGGCGATCGGATAGAGCACGAGCACGGTAAACGACACCGTCACGGCGATCACGACCGCGACGAATCCCGCGAGTGCCCCGGCCGCCGATGCTCCCATGCGGGTCGCGAGCGGAACCGCGAGCGCGAACACGCCGATCGGCGCGAGCTCGAGCACCCATCGTACGACTGTGAGGGCGGCGTCTCCGAGTCCTTGAAAGAACGCCACGACGGGCGCCTTGCGCTCGGGCGGAAGCGCGAGCAGCGCGAGGCCGAAGAGCAACGTGAACACGATGAGGGGCAGAAGCGCGCCGTCCGATGCCGCCTTGACCGGGTTTGCCGGTACCAGATCCACGAGCCACCGTGAGAACGTCGGGATGTTCGCCGCGCTCTCGACCGCCGTGGTGCCCGCAGCGGAGGCACTCGCGCGCATGCTCGCGATCGCGTCCGGATCGAGCGGGATGGCGTTGACGAGTGCCGGCGAGACGACCGCCGCGTACGCCGCGGCGGCGAACAACGTGATGACGAAGAATGCGATCGCGGATCGGCCGACGCGCCCGATCGCGCGCGCGTCCGGCGCACTCGTTATGCCGACGATGAGGCTCCCGACAACGAGCGGGATGACCGTCATGCGGATCGCGTTGATCCAGATCGTGCCGACCGTCTCCAGTGTGACGGCGGTGCGCGCGAGGCCCGGCGAGCCGCTGCTCGCGACGCCGACCCCCGCCGCGACGCCGGCGACGAGGGCAATGAGAACGCGCGTGGTGAGCGACATGGCGCGTATATAACGTCGCGCTCATGGGCGCGAAAAGAGCGGCCCGGAAGGCCGCTCTCTCACGCGGTGCGTGAACGTGCGCCAGCGATGAGGCTCGTCAGCGGTTTCCTCCCTGCGATCCTCCCTGCGATCCTCCCTGCGAGCCACCGCGCCCGCTCGTGCCGCCAGTGTTCTGGGAGCCGCCGCCGGTGCCCGACCGGGATCCGGTGTTCGTCCCCGACGTCGAGCCGCCGGTGTTGCCCATACCAGAGGAGCCCGAGCGCTCCGACGTTTCGCGCGACTGATCGAGCTGCTCCTCGTCACCCATCCCCTCGATGTCATCGCTCGACCCGGAGCGCGAGCCGCGCTGGCTTCCACCGCCGGAGGCGGAGCTGGACCCGCCGTACCCGCCCTGGCCGCTCGTGCCACTGCCCTGGCCGCTCATGCCCCCCTGTGACCCGCCCTGTGACCCGCCCTGCGAGCCGCGCGACGAGCCGCTCTGCGACTCACCGGACCCACCCTGCGAGCCGCGCTGCGACCCTGACCCCTGCATGCCGCTGTCTCCGCGGTCCTGGCTGTCACTACCCGAGCCACGATTCCTGTTCTGATCCGCCATGGCACTACCCTCCAGCGTATTTTGACTGCGTTCTCCCGGCCTGTCGGAAGCTCCGGCGAGCCGTGGGGCCCGTAGGCGTGGCAACGCATGTGCCAAGGAAACGTTTGATGCACGAGCACCCCGCGGCGGATCGGCCACCTCGGCAACCGCCATTGTTGAGCGACGGCGCGCGCGTCGCGCTCGTCGCGCCGGCGGGTCCGCTGCGCGACGAACACGACTTGCAGCGCGCCGTGGACAACGCGCGATCGCTCGGCTGGACACCGGTCGTGGCATCGAACGCGCTCGCACGGGCCGGCTACTTCGCCGGCGATGACGCCGAGCGTGCGTCCGCGCTGAATCGCGCGCTCACGGATGACACGATCGATGGCGTGTGGTGCCTTCGCGGAGGCTACGGCACGATGCGCATTCTCGACCGCGTCGACTATGACGCGTTCGCGCGCCGTCCGAAGCCGGTGATCGGGTACTCGGACATCACCG
>DASURJ010001169.1:0-2163 GCA_036280115.1 Gemmatimonadaceae bacterium | reverse complement strand
CCTCGCCGCGCTCGCGGGCGGAGTTCTGGCCGTCCCAGTCGAGCGCGGGGGAGAGCGACGAGTCGTACTTGTAGGTCTTCGGCGCCTTCTTCTTCCGGAACTGCGCCTGCATCCCGATTTCGGGGCGCCCTGCCAGCTCGTGGGTCGGGTGCGTGTAGGGCTTGGCGGGGGTGGCCGGCTTGGCCGCCCTCGTGGCGGCCTTCTTTCCCTTCGACATCGGCGGGCGGTTGGGGATGGTCCGGTGGCCCCGACCGACGGCGCTGCGCGAGGAAGTACGATCAGGGCACGTGCGCGCCTAACTTACCCCCTGCCCCTGACATCGCCAGCGAACCGCGGGAAATGGTGCTCCGTTGTCGAAGGTGCGCAACAGTGTCTTCACGCTCGCCTTTCGCGAGAGCTCGCGTCGATGCAGCTCCCCGAGTGGGTAAAGCAGTTGATCACCGCGCGAGACGCATACTACGGCCCTCGAAACTCGAGGGGCGCGCCCGCCGACACCGGAGTCTCCAAAATCCGCCGAGCACGTCGAGGCCGACAGCCCGCCAGTCGAACCCTGATCGCTCGCTGCCGCAACGAGGCGAAGCGCCAGTCGGCGTGCGGAGGTACCGCTCACCGAGAGTACTTCCGCGCGTAATACGCCCGCGCGGCCTCCACGTAGCGCTCATCGTCCGTGAACCATTGCTCGCGACCTTGCTCCGCGAGCCACGCGCGCTCCTCCGGGTCTCGAGCAGGACGGGTCATCCCTCGATGATCGAACCGCTGCAGGATGTCGCGAAGCGCCTCGGCCCGCGCCGCCCAGATGCGACGGAGCTCGGCGAGCTCACGTGAGTCGAGCGGATTGTCGCTGCTCGTCATTCGGGCGATCCTCCCGCGCGTGGAGCACGCGACGAGTGCAGTCGCTCGAGGAGCAAACGCAGTCGGTGCTCCGTAACGTCACCACCACTCGCGGCCAGGTCTTGGAGTGCGTCGAGGGCATCCTCGGCGTTCTCGGCACGTACCCGATCGCGCAACAGCGTCCCGTCGATCGAGTCGCCGAACAGTGCGAGCAGGGCGATTGCCTGTGCACCGTATGCGGTCGCGCGCCAATGCTTGAAGCCGATGATCCGGTCTGCCAGCACGACTTCGCGGCGGATGACGCGGAGCGTCAGCGATCCGACGGTGACGATGTCGACCGGATCGGACATCCAGTTTCCCGGGACCTCGACGAACCAGTCCGCATACACCCAGTGGCGCCCTCGACGTGTGAAGCCAAACGCCGTCAGCGCCGCGTCGATCTCTTCGCGGGGCTTGCCTTCGACCACGAGGTCGATGTCGCTCGTGGCGTACCCGCCCGAGGCGTGCACTTCGATAGCCCCTCCTCCCACCAGCGTCGCTTGCATCCCGTGCCGCCGGAGAATCTCCGAGATGACGGCCGCCGCCACCGTCAGCCGTTCGACGTGCGGCCGATCGTCGGCCAGTGTCTGGTCCAGGAGGCTCCGCAGTTCTGACGATGTCACGGTACCGAGGAAGTCTACGCGCGGACGCGTGACGCGTTGAAGCCCGCGCGCGCGCGGCTGGGCGGCTTACTCCTCAGGCGGCGACTTCCACGTAGGCCGCGGAGGTGCTCGGCGGAGGAACGGGCTCGCCGTCCTCCCGAAGCCCTACGACGTGGAGCTCGACCACTTCCCGCATGTTGTTCTCGACGTCGGCTCGCGTGACGCCGGTTGCCACGCATCCTGGAAGGTCGGGTGAGTAGGCGGAAAAACCGGTGGGTGTCGGTTCGATGAGGATCAGATAGCGGCGCATGAGTTCACTCCTTCGCGCGGCTGTCGAGGCCCGCTGGCTCGAGGATGCTCTTCAAGGTACGTGGGCGATGTCGTCATTGCCAGAGCCGGCGATCGTCACGAGCCCTGTTTTGACAGGGTGCCTCAACTGCGAATGGCTGCCGCGCGTGCGGACGACGACCCAACCGTCGCGAGTCAGCAGGCGGAGCACGTCGCGGAATTTCACGTCCGCGAAGGTGAGAGGAGGGCGGCCGAGCGCTACGCGGCTCGTCGGATTGCGCTCGTCTGCGCATCACTGTCGGGACGGCTGAGAGTCGCGTTGGAACGTCGTGAAGTTGACGCTCGTTGGCTGCCAGCCGGATTCTTTCTTGACAAACTCTATCGTCCCTCTGATTCGGACGCG
>DASURJ010001168.1:0-4701 GCA_036280115.1 Gemmatimonadaceae bacterium | reverse complement strand
GGCGCGCTCCCCGTTCGCGAGCAGGATCTCGCTGACTTCGACCGGTCGCTCGAAGAGGCCGCCGTCGCTTCCGACGTGAATGAACCGGTGACCGGCGAGCGCCAGCCGGAACACGCGCGCGGCGGAGGCATTGATCACACGCCAGCGCTGCACTTCTCCGGCCCGTATCGTCAGGGTCGGTGTCACCTGACCGTTCACGAACAGAACGTTGCCCTCGCGCCCGTTTTCGGCATCGATGCCGCCCTCCAGCGAGCGCTCGTCAGGCAGGTCGACGGAGCCGTCCGCGAGAAAACGGTTGTCCGACAGGACGAGCAGCTTTTCCGGCAGCGACGCGGGGAGCGGATCGTCGGCAGCCCGGATGACGATCGCGCCGTAGAGTCCTTTCGCGACCTGATAGCCCGTCTGGTGGTGCGGATGCGGGTGATACCAGTAGGTGCCCGCGGCGCCGGGAAGGATCGTGAAGACGTAGTCGTGCTGCGCGCCCGGGGCGACGGGGTGGAACGGGCTGCCGTCCGACGCCGCCGGGATGTGGAGGCCGTGCCAGTGGACGGTCGTCGGCACCGGCAGGTCGTTCTTGAAGTGGACGATGACGCGGTCGCCTTCACGAAGCTCGAGCGTCGGCCCGGGTACGCTGCCGTTGTACGCGTAGACGTCGGTCGCGGACCCGGGCACCAGCGAAAGCCGAGCGGGGGACGCGGTGAGGCGGACTTCCACGGTTCGCGGGTCCGCGGACAGGTCCGCGAGCACCGCGGGCGGTGTGAGGAGCGAGACGGCCGCAGACGTGCCACCGGGCGAAGCATTCCGTGTGGTGGAGCCGGTGTTCTGAGCGCTGGCCGACGCCGCCAGGACTGACGCGCACACCAGAATCGTCACCGGCGCCGTGCCGCGGGCGGGCTGACGGAATGACGCCCGGCGCGGAACATCGGCACGGCCGGACCACCGCGCGCCCCCCTGACTCGATGGCATGGCAGGCTCTCGATGCGAGAGGTATCGGAACGTACGAGAACGGACGCGACGAGTCGGTCTCCCGACGACGTCATCGTCGTCTGCGCGGAGCGTTCCGTCCTGCCGATGGCCAGGTTCGCGAGTCTGACCGCTGGCGCCTCAACGGTGTGGACAATCTGGTTGAAGTGCAAGGCCGGGTCGGCATCGACCTTTACAGCCCGGCACCCGGACGCGACCATTGGCCTGATACAGGTCATTCCGAGCGGAGCGAGGAATGACAGAAGGGAGAAGCGATGCGTTTGCTCACACGATCGATCGCGCTCGCGATGCTGGTTGGCGTTGCGGCCTGCGGCGACGACGACGGGCCGCCATCCAACGGGTCCGTCCCCGGCACCGGCAGATGGGACGTTCGCGCCTCGCTCGGTAGCCCTCGGCAGGAGATGCCCTCGGCGTTGATCGACGGGCGCATCTACACGCCCGGCGGCTACGACAGCCAGGGCGCCACGGTCAGCACGCTCGAGGTCTACGACGTTGCCGCCGATCGATGGTCCGCCGGCCCCGCCATGCCGGAAGGCCGGAATCATCCCGGCGTATCGGCGTTAGGCAGCCGAGTGTACGTGACGGGCGGCTACACGTCGAGCGGCCCGGCGTCGGCGAGTGTCTTCGTGTTCGACCCGGCGGCTCAGACGTGGGCCACCCGGCGGGCAATGATCGCCCCGCGCGCCGCGCACGTGACCGTCCCGTACGCCGGAAAGCTCTATGCGATCGGTGGTGTGAGCGGGGGGGCGGTCGTCGCCACGAACGAGGTGTACGACCCCGCCGCCGACACCTGGGCGACGCTCGCGCCGATGCCCACACCGCGTGAGCACCTCGCCGCCGCCGTCATCGGCGACCGCATCGTCGTCGTTGGCGGCCGTCGTCCAGGCAACGTGACGGCGCTCGAGGCGTACTCGCCCGCGTCGAACACCTGGGAGCGCCTGGCCGACATGCCCACGGCGCGTGGCGGTCTCGCCGCCGCGGCGTTCGACGGCAAGCTCTACGCATTTGGTGGCGAGAACCCGGGTGTGTTCCCGCATACGGAAGAGTACGATCCAGCCACCAACGCGTGGCGCCGTGTTGCCGACATGCCCACGCCGCGCCACGGCATGGGCGCGGTGACCGTGGGCAACACCATCTACGTGATCGGCGGTGGTGACAAGGCCGGCTTCGGCGCATCTCCCGCCAACGAGCGGTTCACGCCGCCGGACTGACCGCCGCGTTCTGTCATGGCGTTAGGCATGGCGGACGCAGGACCACCGGTACAAGGACCGAACCGAACTCGCTCCAACGCTGTGGATCGCCATTGATCAGGCTGACGGCGGCGGCCGGCCCGCGGTGTGTCTCGGCCAGCGGGCGCCGCGCCGCTCGGCTATCGTCCCCCGTGAAGCTCGAGCCGCCGCTGCTCCGAGTTGTAGGTCACGAGCACTACCGATCCGGTTCCGACAGTCAGGGTCGTGTCGAGTGTGAGGCGTGGCGGTACGACGCCATTCTGGCTCTCCCGTCCTGCCTCGCGGTCTCGGGCATCGCCATTGTCGTCAGGCTGGCTCACGTGTTTCTCGAACGCGACCTGCACGTGGTGCACGCCGGGTTGGAGGTCGAACTCACGAAGCAGATAGATCGGCCGATCCCCCACGACGCCGGATCCGGGAACGACGCCATCGGCGAGGCCGACACCGTCCACGGCGACGCGAAGTCGATACGGCGCGATGCGGGCGCCCTCGCAGATGACTTCCTGCCTCATGTGGGCGGGCACGTTGGCCAGCTCGGCCGGACTCGCGCGCCGGCAGCGCTCGATGCGCTCGCCGCGCGCCCGCCAGGAAAGCCGGAGCAGCGCGCGCTCGCCGTCGTGCGTGGGGTAGGGCACCCGGGAGAGTGCCGCAACGCCAGCGAGGAGCGCGAGCGCGATGACCACTCCGAGGACGCGTCGCGGCATGCTCATGCGACGTCTTCCTCGTGTGCGGGCACATCGCACAGGCGCAGCACGTCGAAGTCCTCCTCGCTCGTGGTGTGCTCGATCGCCGCGACGCGGCCACGAAACTCGGCCAGGGCCCGCAGAGCCGCCGCACGCTCCGCGAGCGACGCGTGCGCGAGCGCGACGCGACGCCGGTCGACGCGTTCCTGCAGCTCGGCTTCGCGGTCGTGAAACATCCGCTGCTCGAGCCACACCGCTCCTTCGCGGTTCCAGCAGTCGTCTTTCGGACACGCGAGCACGAGCACGCCACCCGCGCCCGATCTGACCAGCAGCTCGATGACGGACGTATGCAAGCTGCCCGCGCAGTCGACCGCGAGCACCGGTGCACGGTCGAACGTCTCGGCGTTGCCGGCGCCGCCGGCGCCGCGCGCGCAGGCGATGACAATGACCTCACCACCGACCACGCGCGCTTCGGCGAACTCCCGCGCCGTCGCGAGCTGGTCGCGTCCTGTACGCCCGGCCGGTCCGACGCCCATGGGCGCGCAGGACCCGGCGCAGATCCCGCAACTCACGCAGCGCGCGGGATCGACGTGCGCGAGGAGCGTCGCCCGCCCGTCATGGCGCGTGACCATCGTGATCGCCTCGTAGGGGCAGTCGAGCGAGCACTGTTCGCATCCCGTACAGAGCCGGGCGTTGACCTCCGAGGGCGCCGGGCGGTCGGGCGCCGCCGGACGCGTTAGGCGCGGCACGATGCCCAGCAGGACGATCAGCGACGCAAAGCCCGCCGCCGTCCATCCGGCATGAACGCCCCGCGCGACCGGTAGCCAGAACGCGTAGAAGACGTCGATGGGCACCGCCGCCGGGAGGCGGAGCGGGTCGGCCGCGGGCGCCATCGCCATCGGGAAGATCAGCGCGATGACGAGGAGGAGCCCGCCCCACCACCAGATGAGTCGCCGGGGCGGAAGAAGCGTGGGCCGCGCGACCCGCGACACGTGAACCAGGAGCCCGACACCGAGCGCGATCGGAAGCGCGATGTGCAGGAACAGGTTCAGAAAGAAGAAGGCGCCGGGCAGCGGACGCTCACCGGCGAACGCGCGTCCCAGAGGCTCCGAGAAGAGTGGAATCAGGTCGAGGATGCGTGCGCCCTCGACGGCCAGCAGCTGACCGAACGTGTCCCACACCATCACGTACCCGGTCCAGCCGCACACGAGCAGGAGCAGCACGAGGGCGACACCGGACACCCATGGCAGCGCGCGCCGCCCCCAGGACCGCCGCTGGGCGAACATACGGAAGGCGTGCACCAGCGCCGTGATCACGGCGGCGTCTCCGGCGAACCGGTGCACGCCGCGAATCCATCGCCCGAGCCACACCTGGTCCGTGATGCGGGCGACGGATGCGTACGGCGACCCCACCCGATAGAAGAGCAGGAGATAGAGGCCCGTCACGAGCAGGATCACGAGCAGCGCGACGGTCGCCGCGCCGCTGCGATACAGCGGGTTCGCGCGTGACCCGTAGATCCGGTTCGCGAGTGCGTCGGCGTACGCGAGCAGCCGGGCCGCGGGGCCGATGGCTGCGGCGGATGGCGACGCCGTCGTGAGGGACGTCATGGGGACCCGGGCTCGCGTGTCCGTGATGGCCGAGAAAAAAAACTCTTGTGCGCGGCCGAATCTATCATACATTCATGATCGAATCAAGCAATAGGACGCCCGATGCTCTCGCAGACGGCCGAATACGCCCTCCGTGCCGTGCTCCACATCGCCCAGGTTGGCGCCGAACGCCCCGTCGCCGTAGGTGAGATCGCGCAG
>DASURJ010001167.1:0-6883 GCA_036280115.1 Gemmatimonadaceae bacterium | reverse complement strand
GGATTCTTCCGCTCGGGTCGGTCGAGCGTGACGGTTGCCACTCGGCCCGCGACGTCCCATCGGAAGTGGCGGGGCTGGATGGAGTCGACGGCAATGCCAATGGGGGACATGCGGAGGCGTTTAGGTCGGTCGGACGGAATGGTGGCAGGCAGGATATCACGTCCGCTGCGTGCTCACTACCCCGGCGGGCGATGTTGTCGATGGAGCGATCAGCCCCGGCGCTCACAGAGGCCCGAGCGATGAGGGGGATGGCGTCCCGGAGCGGTGGCGTCCCGGGACGGAGAACCAACTGTGATCGACTGCTCCCCGGACTGGTCGAGCTCGCAGGGCGAACCATACCGGCGGCCACGCGGGTAATCGTTTCGCCACTTCAGGGTTTCCGTTCATCCGTACAGGAGTTCATCATGACGCGTGTCATTGACCGACTCACACCAGGATGCGAACAATGCGAGCTGGTCGCGTCATTTCATTCGTTGCACTCATGGCGCTCGCCGTCGGCACGGGCGCCGAGGCGCAGGATGCGCCACGGGCTGCCGGCACCACCATCTCCGGCGCCGTGTTCGATAGTCTCGCGAACCGTGGTCTCGCCGGAGCGCGTGTCCAAATCGCGGATGCCAGGGATGGCACCTGGTCCCGGATAGCCACCGCGGACGAGAGCGGCCGGTTCCAGTTCGCCGAGATACCGCTCGGAACCTACCTGCTCGGCTTCTTCCACCCGAAGCTCGACTCGCTCTCCATCGGCTCGCAGACCTTGCGGGCTGACGTGCGGACAGAGCAGCCCTTGCACGTCCGCCTCGCCATTCCCTCCGCGCGGACGCTCGCCCGGTCGTTGTGCGGCGAGAAATCCGTGAGCGACTCGGCGGGGCTCCTCATGGGATATCTTCGCAGCGCCGAAACCGCGCTGCCTCGTTCCGGCGGGTCGCTGAACATTCGCTGGGCGGAGGTGATCATCGAGAAGAACTCGATCCGCCGCGTGACGCCGACGGTCGACGTCGCGACCAGCTCGACCGGTTCATTCGCCGTGTGTGGCCTCCCAACCGGAACGCCGCTGCTCGTTCAGGGCACGAGCGCCAGCGACAGCAGCGGCGCGTTCGAGATGACGATCCCCGAGACCGGATACCTCTACCGCGACGTGTTCATCGCGCCGGTCGAGCGGACGAAAGTCGCGCTCGCCGACTCGTCTCCCGCCATCGAGGTGTGGCGCGGCACCGGCCGTCTGCGCGGTCGCATCGTCGCGGCCACCGGGCGTCCGATCGAGGGCGCGCGCGTGACGGTCTGGGGCACCGGGATCGAAACCCTCGCGAATTCCGATGGCCAGTTTTCACTGACGGACCTGCCGCACGGAACGCACACGCTCGAGGCGCGGGCCGTAGGTTTCGCCCCCGCCCAACGTGCCGTGGACATCGTGCCTGGCGCGGGAGAGGCCGCGGCGGTCGAGCTCGCGAATCTGGCGATCGCCCTGGATACCGTTCGCGTGACCGCGCAGCGTGTCTACACGGCGCGATGGGAGGACGACTTCCAGCGTCGGATGAAATACCGGTCGGGCACCGGGCATCTGATCGACGAGACGGAGATCGAGAAGCGCAATCCGCTGGAGCTCACGGATATTCTGCGGGCGGTGCCTGGTGTGCAGGTGTTACCGACGTCCCGGGGCAGCGCCCCGTTCATGCGAGGTGGCATGGCCATTCTCGGCTCGGGGCTGTGCCGTCCCGAGGTGTGGATCGATGGCGCGCGCGTGACCAACGACCCGACGTTTCGATTCAACTCACTCGTCCAGGCGTCCGAGGTCCGAGCGGTCGAGGTGTATCCCCACGCGGCGCTCGTGCCGGCGGAGTTCATGACGCTGAGCGGATGTGGGTCGATCGTCGTCTGGACGGGAATGCGACGCCGGAATTGACGCGTCAGGTGGCTCGCCTTCGCTCGATGAGACGCTCGAGTTGCTGCTTCCCCGACCGATACTGCCACGGCCACCACTGATCGGCATAGCCGAGCTCCGCGGCCGCGTGCAGCGTCCACGCTGGATCGGCGAGGTGCGGGCGCGCCAGCGCGACGAGGTCCGCGCGGCCAGCCGCGATGATCGAGTTCACCTGATCCGCTTCCGTCACGTTCCCTACGGCGATGGTGGGAATGTGCGCCTCGTTGCGGATCCGATCGCTGAGGGGCGTCTGCCACATCCGACCGTACACCGGCTTCGCGTCGGGCGAGGTCTGCCCCGTGGACACGTGGATGATGTCGGCGCCGGCCGCGATGAATGCGCGCGCGATGGGGACAGCGTCTTCGCCGGTGATGCCGCCCTCCACCCAATCCGTGGCGGAGATGCGAACCGACATGGGCCGGTCGGCGGGCCAGACGGCTCGCATGGCGTGAAACACCTCGAGCGGAAACCGCAGGCGATTCCCGAGTGAGCCGCCATACTCGTCGCGGCGGCGATTGGCGAGCGGCGTAATGAAGCTCGACAGGAGGTACCCGTGGGCGCAGTGCAGCTCGACCATGTCGAAGCCACACTCGACCGCGAGGCGCGTGGACCGCACGAAGTCGTCCCGCACCTTGTCCATGTCCGCGCGCGTCATCTCCCTCGGCACCTGCATGGTGGGGCGATGCGGAAGCGCCGACGGCCCGACGACTTCCCAGTTCCCTTCGTCGAGGGGAATGTCGGTTCCCTCGAGCCCGAGCTTCGTGGACCCTTTCCGCCCCGAGTGGCCGAGCTGCAGGCAGATCTTCGCGGGTGAGCGCTCGTGTACGAAGTCGACGATGCGTCTCCAGCCGGCGACGTGCTCCGGCGCGTACAGGCCGGTGCAGCCGTACGTGATACGCCCCTCGGGCGAGACGCACGCCATCTCGGTGAACACGAGCCCGGCACCACCGAGGGCGCGGGCGCCGAGGTGGACGAGATGGAAGTCGTTAGGCACGCCGTCGACCGCGCTGTAGACATCCATGGGCGACACGACGACGCGGTTCGGGAGGGTCAGGCCGCGGAGGGTGTACGGGGTGAACATGGGAGGAATTGCCGAGGCGCGCGACGCGAACCATCTCTCCACTCCCTCCAAATACGTCCGATCGCGAAGCCGGAGATTCTCATGGCTCACCCGCTGGCTGCGCGTGAGCAGGCTGTACGCGAACTGCTCCGGCGGGAGGTGGATGTACCGGCGCACGTTCTCGAACCACTCCATCGAGTTGCGTGCGGCGTTCTGCAGGCGGAGCGCTTCGGTGCTCCGCTCGTCCTGGTAGTGCTGGAGCGCTGACGACAGCGACCTCGAGCCCGCGTCAGGCTCGTTCAGCACCCGCGCGAGGGCAATCGCGTCTTCCATTGCCAGCTTGGTTCCCGAACCGATCGAGAAATGCGCGGTGTGCGCGGCGTCGCCGATCAGCACGATGTTCTGGTGGTACCAGCGCTCGTTGCGGACGATGGGAAAGTTGAGCCACTGCGACCCACGCAGGTGCTGCATGTTCGTGAGCAGCGGGTGACCGTCGAGCCAGGCGGCGAACATGCGCTCGCAGGTGGCGATGGACTCGTCGGTGTTCATGCGGTCGAACCCCGCGCCGCGCCACGACCGCTCGTCGCACTCGACGATGAACGCCGACGTCTGGTCATCGAACCGATACGCGTGGGCCTGGTACACGCCGCATTCGTTCTCCACGAACGCGAACGTGAACGCGTCGAACCGGCGTAGGGTGCCGAGCCAGATGTACTTCGCGCCGCGGACATCGATATCGGGGCGGAAGTGCTCGGCGTACCGGCGCCGGACGCCGCTGTTGACGCCGTCGGCGGCAACGAGGAGGTCGTAGTCGGCGAGCCCGAGCCCGGGCAGCGCCGCCTCGCTGCCAACCTCCGTCTGGTATCTCACGTCGGCACCGAGCTCGATCGCACGCTCCGCGAGAATGCGAAGGAGGGTGCGGCGGGCGATCCCGCTGAAGCCGTGTCCGCCGGAGGTGATGGTGACGCCCTTCACGTGGACGTCGATGTCGTCCCAGTGGGCGAAGTGGTCGGTGATGGCCTGGTACGTCGGCGGGTCGGCGGCGCGGAAGTTCTCCATGGTCTGGTCGGAGAACACCACGCCCCACCCGAACGTGTTGTCGGCGGTGTTGCGCTCGAGGACGGTGACCTCGTGGGAGGGATCCGCCTTCTTCATGAGCAGGGCGAAATACAGCCCCGCGGGTCCACCGCCGATTACGACGACCTTCACGCGTTCAATCTCCCCTCGCGAGTGCTCGAAGTACCCGAGCGCATTCTAGCCGGGGGGAGGGTCGGGGCAAGGCGACCGGCGGCGTATCCGGCGAGCGGTTGGTCCCATGCCGCTCGACGCGACCCGCCCCGGCGCATATCGTCAACCGGCGCGCGCGTACGGGTGTGCACGGAGGGATAGCTGGCGCGTCTATTAATGAGAAGGGCAGACGAAGCGTCCCTGCGCCGAAATCGCGGCGCGCTACGCCTCCTCGCGTGAGGCCCCATGCTCCGGTTCCTCTACTACGCCGGCTTCACCTACATCGCGCTCTGCGGGGCGATGGTGTTTCGCGAGCTTCGGTTCGCGTCCCGTGGTGACCCTATGCCCCAGATGCCGCTCGCCCACTATGACCCGCCGCCGAAGGAAGCGCCGGCGCCCAGGAGCAGTGGGCGGGAGTGGTTCGCGGCAATGAAGCCGTACTGCAACGCCGTCGAAGTCGAGGTGCGGACGCGGTTCACGCCACCGCCCCGAACGAACGAGGGGGCCGGTTTCGCCGCCGGTTGTTTCGCGCTGGCCGGAAAGATCGACCGGGCCCGCGCGATCATCGCTGCTCTGCCCTACGATGGTCGACGCACGGCCAGCAGCGTGCTGTTCGACATCGCGCACCCGGCCGCCGATGCCGGTGACGACCGATCGTCCGGGCCCATGATGGAGCTCGTGCTCGAGTACTGGCCCAACAACTATATGGCGCTCTATCACGCCGGGATGTCGGCGTACGCGCTGGGTCAGCCGGAGTCCGCGAAGAAGCGCCTTCGGGCCTTCCTGAGCCTCTACACCGCAAACGACGGATTCACCAACGCCGCGAAGAGCGCGCTGGCGCGGATCGAAATGGAGAGCGGTGCAGGGCGCGTCCGACTGCGCAGGAACGTCGAACAGGACACAACCGGGCGGTTGTGAGCTCGGGGAGTTACCTCGCCGTCGGGTCACTGTTCGCCGGCCGCTACGAGATCGGGCCTGAGCTCGGGCGGGGTGGCGTGTCGGTTGTCTACGCGGCGCGCGATCACCAGGTCGGACAGGACGTCGCGCTCAAGCTCCTCGTGCCGTCTCCCGCGGCCGCGAACACGGCGCGCGAGCGGATGCGCCGTGAAGTCCACGCCGTGCGCCGCCTCGCGCACCCGAACATCGTGGCCGTGTACGACTTCGTGGAGGACGGCCCGTACGGGGCGGTCATCATGGAGCTCGTCGATGGCGAAGACCTCGATCGGCGCGTGCGACGCGTCGGGGCGCTGCCCGCTGACGACGTGGCGCGTATCGGCATCGAGGTTGCGGCGGCGCTCGCGGCCGCGCACCGGCACGGCATCCTGCACCGCGATGTGAAGCCGCAGAACATTCTCCTCGCGCGCGATGGGCGTGCCCGGCTCACCGACTTCGGCTCGGCGCGCATGGACGGAGAGGCGACGATCACCCGCACCGGCGCGATGGTCGGTACCCTCGCCTACATGGCGCCGGAAAGCGTGGCCGGCCGGCGCGGCGACGCGCGCGCCGACGTGTTCGCGTTAGGCATGACGCTGTTTCACGCCGCCGCGGGGCGCCTGCCGGATCGCCCGTCGCCGCATCTCCCGCTCCCGAGTGCGCCCTCGGGGTACACGCCGATCGCGCTCGGTGCCGACGTTCCGGTCTGGCTCGCGCACATCATCGCGCGCTCGACGTCGGCAGACCCGGCCGACCGATACCCGACGCCCGTCGCACTCGGTGACGCGCTCGCGAATCGCGACGCCCGGGATGCCGGCGGCCTCGCCGTAATGCCACGCGAACGATGCGTGCTGTGCGGCGGGCTCGACATGCTGGGCCTGGGCGTGTGTGCAGCGTGCTCCAACGCCGGCGACCGCGCCGACGCGTTCGTGTTCTTCGACGCACCACGTTCGAACGCGGAACGGGTTGACGTACTCGAAGCCACGGTCGACCTCCTCGGCGACGACACCTCGGCGAGGACGATTGCCGACGTGGCGACCGGCGCGCGGCCACTCGTTCGAGTGCCGGCGTCGTCGCGGGAGCGGGTCACCGAGGTCCTCGCGGCCCGCGGCATCCGTGCACGCGTCGTGCCCCAACGGGAGCTCTACCGCGCGCTGCCCTCGAGCTTCGTGCTGGTGGTCGTGGGCGTCGCCGTCGCCGGCATCGTGACGGGTCTCGTGACCCGGTCGGGCATTGGCGCCACGGCTATCCCGTTCGCGCTGCTGCTCACGGCCGGCGGGACGCTGTCGCTCCGACACACGGCCGTGACGTCGGATCGCCGCCAATCCGCGTTAGGTCCGCTGGCAACGGCATGCGTTATCGAGTCGTTCACAATGCTTTCCGCCGGCACCGCGCGGTCGCTTCTGGCCGACGTCGTTCGTCGTGGCCACGCCGTGCAGCGCGCCCTGGTGTTGCGCCGCGACCCGTCCGGCCTCGGTCCCATGGTCGACCAGCTGATCGTTGCCGCGTGCGAATCGGCCCGCGACCTGGCGGCCATCGACGAGAGCCTCGCCCTGTTCGACCACGAGCGTCGGTCCGACGGCGGCGAGGATGACTGGATCCAGAGCTACGCAGACTGCGAGCAGACACGCGACGCGACCGTCCAGCGACTGCTCGACGCGATCACCGTCCTCGGTCAGCTCGATGCCCAGTCGATGCGCGAGAGCGATGATCTCGGAAGCCGGCTCGGGGACCTGGTCGCGGAAATC
>DASURJ010001166.1:0-3548 GCA_036280115.1 Gemmatimonadaceae bacterium | reverse complement strand
GGAGCTCGAGATCAGCGAGGCCTACCCGCTGCGAAAGGCGAAACCCGGTGAGCGCTGGAATGCGCAGACGAAGACTGGTGCAGACGGCTCCGTCGGCATCGATCCGGAGTACGGCCAGATCGCGAACAGCTCGCCCGCGGTCATCGTCGGTGACGTGATCGTCGTCGGTAACTCGTCGATCCACGGTTACTACCCCATCCGGGTACGCAACATCCCCGGCTACATCCGCGGCTTCGACGTGCGCACGGGCAAGCAACTCTGGCTGTTCAATCTCGTGCCGCAACCCGGAGAGTTCGGCGCGGAGACGTGGAAGAACGGATCGAAGATCGGCACCGAGGGTGTCGGGAAGAACGACGCGTGGGCGACGTACTCCGCCGACCCCGAGCTCGGTCTCGTCTACATCCCCGTCGGCATGCCGCTGATGGACGAGTACGGCGGCCACCGTCCAGGCGACAACCTGTACGGCAACAGCATCGTCGCGCTCGACGCGAAGACGGGGAAGCGTAGATGGCACTTCCAGATGGTGCACCACGACATCTGGGACTACGACACTCCGATGGCGCCGAACCTCATGGACATCACCGTGAACGGCCGCCGTCGCAAAGCGATCGCGCAGACGACGAAGCAGGGGTGGATCTACACGTTCGATCGTGAGACGGGCGAGCCGATCTGGCCCATCCCGGAGAAGCCGGTGTTGCAGAGCGACGTGCCCGGGGAGCAGACGTCGCGCACGCAGCCTATTCCCACGAAGCCCGCACCGTACGCGCAGCAGGGACTGGTCGAGGCGGATCTCATCGACTACACCCCCGCCATCAAGGACTCGGCGCTCAAGATCGCGAAGCAATGTCGCATGGGGCCCTACTACATCCCGCCTGTGCTCGCCGATGGGTCGGGGCCGACGAAGCTCAGGTGCTCGTGGTACGCGCCCGGCGCGAGCGGCGGCGTGAACATCGACGGCGGCGCCGCGTGGGACCCGGAGACGGGGATGCTGTACGTGGGCTCGCAGACCGGCCTGAGCTCGATTCGTCTGCAGAAGGACCCGTGCTCGGAGTTCCGGTACAGCTCGCCGCGGGACAACTGTGGCTTGTTAGGCGCGCTGCCGCCGCCGGCGGGGTACACGCCACCCGCGGAGGGGAATCGTGGTGGCGGCTTCGCGGGGCGCGGCAACCTCGCGACCATCGGCGGTGTGTCGATCGTGAAGCCGAAGGAGCTCGGCGGCATCACGGCCTACGACATGAACTCGGGCGACAAGAAGTGGTGGGCGCCCAACATCGGGATGGTGCCGGTGACGAGCAACGACCCGCTGTTCGCCGGCGTCAAGCTCCCGCCGCAGGGCGGGCGCGGTCAGGCGCAGATCATCACCACGAAGTCGCTGCTCATTTACGGGGGCGGGCGAAACGGGAGCGTGCCCGGCAAGGGTCCGGAGCTCCATGCGCTCGACAAGGCGACGGGGAAGGAGGTCGGGGCGGTGAAGATCCCGGCGCGGACGACGGCAATGCCCATGACGTTCATGCATCAGGGGCGGCAGTACATCGTGTTCGCCACGGGCGCGGGACTGAACACCTCGCTCGTCGCGCTCACGTTGCCGAAGGCCGGGGCGGCCGGAACGAACGGCGCGCGCTAGGCACGGCGCGAATTGGGGTCAGAGTCACAAATCATCCTTTTGTTGCCTCGGCAACAAAAGGATGATTTGTGACTCTGACCCCAATTCCTTGTCAGCGCACCCTGTCGAACCGAACGTTTCGGGTTCGCCCGGTACTCACCAACATGCCGGCGATGCGCCCGCTCGCGTCACGCGTGAACTCGATCCGCGCGAACCCGACGAAGGTATCACGGTACGCGGGGGTGACGGTCCGGGGCTGACTGGTGCCGGTGCGCAGCGCGAGCGCCGTATCCGTGACGGCCACCGTGTACGTCGCGTCCAGCTCCTCGCTGTAATACGACCCCACGTAGCGGGCCAGGTCGGCAACGGACGGACGAGCAGGCTCGTGCCTAACGAGCGTCACGGGCTGCCTCGGCGGCGTCCCGCGAAACCGCAGCACGAGTTTCCCGTCCGCCGTGAACTCCAGCTCGGAGCGTGGCCCGTCGAACCAGAACCGGTTGCCGCCGAGCGGCACGAGCTCCGGCCCGCTCGTGCGCCCGGCGATGAGCTTCCCGTCCTTCACCGACACCCAGTTCATGCCTCCGGTCGTCGCGTTGACGTACAGCCCCGCGTAGCGACCCAGCTGCTCGGCCGCCGGAGGAGTCTTTGCCACGACGGGCGCTGCGGGTTGGCCCCCGCGAAGCGCCTTCACGAACAGCTTGCTCACGCTGTCTGCCAGCGCTGACGGGTTCGACGTGGACGCGTTGCACAGGACGGCGATCGCGAACCCGTATTCGGGGTATCGGCCCGTGTACGCGCGGTACCCCGCGTCGGCGCCGGAGTGGCCGACGAGCATGCGTCCGCGTCCCCCGCCGACCGACACACCGAGCCCGTACCCGGTCGTGTCACCATTCGCGAGCACCGCGCTCGTCTGCATCTCGCGCAGCATCGCGGTGTCGCCCACGACCGTCTTCCGGAAGTTCTCCTGCCACTCGAGGAGATCGCCGACCGTCGTGTAGAGGCTCGTCGCGCCGTACGTGTCGAAGTTCGGGATGCTGACGCGCCACTGGCCGTCCGGGCGCCGCGCGTACGCCGACGTCCGCCCTTTCACGATCATGTGGTAATCGTCGTGGAAATGCGTGCTCGTCATGCCTAACGGCTTGAAGATCCGCTCGTCCGCGAACTGGCGAAGCGTCTTTCCACTGACCCGGTGGACGACCGTGCCAGCGAGCGTGTACCCGGTGTTGCTGTAGAGGTATTCCGTCTCGGGCACGAAGTTGAGCGCCTTCTGGCGTGTCACGATGTCGAGGACGTCCGCTTCGGTGATGCGGTCTTCCTCGAAGCGGCCGCGCGAGAGTGCCAGGAGGTCCCACTGGTCGCGGAGCCCGCTCGTGTGGTGCAGCAGGTGGCGGAGCGTGATGCGATGGCCGTAGTCGGGCAGCTCGGGGATGTATTTCCGGACCTCGTCGTCGAGCGACAGCTTCCCGTCGCGCGCGAGCAGCATCAAGGCCATGGCGGTGAACTGCTTCGACACCGACGCGGAATGGAAGATCGACGCCGGAGTGATGGGCGTGCCGGTCTCGAGGTTCGCCATCCCGTACGCGGCCTCGTAGATGGTCCGCCCGTCACGACTGGCGGCGACGGCGCACCCCGGGCCCTCGTTCGAGCTCCACTGCGCGAACACGCGATCGAGCTCGGCGGGCGAGGGCTCGGCGGATGTTTGCGCAAGGGCAAACGGCGCCGCGAGGAGAACGCTGACTGAAGCCGAAAAGAAGCTGCGCATCTGCATGGCGTGAATGAGTTGGAGAATCTCCGTCATCCCGAGCGAAGGGCCGAAGGCCCATAGTCGAGGAATCGCAATCGTCCCGTCCGAGGCGCCTCTCTATCGGGATGGCTGCGATTCCTCGCTGCGCTCGGAATGACAGACTACTGCACGAGACCGATCCGCTGAACGACCCGCCGATAC
>DASURJ010001165.1:0-5037 GCA_036280115.1 Gemmatimonadaceae bacterium | reverse complement strand
GGGGTAACAGCCGCCCAGGACGCCACCGTCTCCTAAGCCGTTCCCCTTTCAATTCAGGCCGTTGGCGCGAACTACCGTGCTGCCGCGTTGGTCATCTTTGTAATCCTGCGCATCCTGTCCATCCCCCGCCTGCTGTTTCCCAACTGGCCCGGTCGCGATGCCGGCTCGCGCGAGGTGCTCGGAGGACACGAACCGCTATTCCAGCAAATTCGTCCCTCTCGAGATGATCGACTCAGAAGATCGAGATAATCCCCTTCGTGTACTTCCGCGGGTTTTTCCGGACGTCCTCGAGGATGGCGTTGAGATCGGTGACCGTTTTCGTCAGCTGCTCGTACAGCTGTCCGTCCCTGATCAGCTGCGACGCCGTGCCGTTGCCGCGGTTCAGTGTTCGGAGGAGCGAATCGGCCCCACTGGTGATCCCGACGAGGTGTGTGTAGAGCGAGTCGTCGGCCAGGAGCTTGCCGAACGTGCCGTTCTGGTCGCGCATCTGCCGCACGAGCGAGTCCACCGAGGCGATCATCCCGTTCAGGTTCTGGTAGAGCGCCGGGTCGTCGAGCAGCTTGCCGAAGCTCCCGTTAGGCGCCTGGAGGCGGGTGATGAGTGTGTTCGTGCGCGCCAGGGTTTCGTTCAGCTCGTCGTAGAGTGACCGGTTGGTGAGCAGTTGCCCGACCGTACCCTCCCCTCGCGCGAGGCCGCCGGTGATGCCGCGTAGGTCGTGCGTGAGGCTGACCATGTCGTTGACGGCCCCGCTGGCCTGAAGAAGCACCGTCTCGTAGTCGAGCGCGGACTCCACCAGAAGGGTGTCGTTTGCCGGCAGCACGGCGTACCGCGGCGTCCCGGGCGAGATGTCCACGATCTTGTCGCCGAGCAGCCCCAACGTGCGGATGCGCGCGCGCGAATCCTCTCGTACCTGCGGTTGGAGCGCCTGATCGATCTCGACGGTCACCCGCAGGTTGCGTGATGTGTCCGCGTCCGGAGGCAGGAACTCGATGGCCGAGACGGTGCCCGCGAGCTGTCCAGCCACCGTCACCGAGCCGCCGACGCGCAGCCCGTTCGCGCTCGGCAACAGGGCCACGAGCGTGTACCGCTTGGAGAACAGGTTCGCCGCTTCGCCGAGCTTGAAGACGGCGACCGTGAGAATGGCGAGCGCGACGAGGATCACGCCGCCTACCCTGAGCTGTTCCCACGTGATGAACGTGGCGCGCTTCATGGTTCAGTAGCCTCCGAGAAAGTCACGGATGTAGCGGTCATCGCTCGCCGTCATTTCTTCCGGCGTGCCGAAAAAGCGAATCGAGCGGTCCGCGAGCAGCGCGATGTGCGTGGCCATGCGGAACGCGGAGCGGATGTCGTGCGAGACGACGACGCTCGTGACGTTGAGCTGTCGCTGGAGCTTCATGATGAGCCGCGTGATGGTGGCGGTCGTGAGTGGGTCGAGACCGGAGGTCGGCTCGTCGTAGAGCATGATCTCGGCGTTGTTCGCCATGCCACGCGCGATCCCCACGCGCTTCTTCATCCCGCCCGAGAGCTCGGCGGGCAGCTTCTCCATGACGGCCTGGGGGTCGAGGTCCACGAACTCGAGCTTCTCGCGCACGCGCGCTTCGATGTCGTCGTCGCTCAGGTCCGTGTGCTCGCGGAGCGGATACGCGACGTTCTCGAACACCGTCATGGAGTCGAACAGTGCCGCGCTCTGGAAGACCATGCCCATCTTCTGCCGCACCGCGAGCGCTTCGGTGAACGACAGATCGGCGATATCCTGCCCGTGCACGTACACGCGTCCGGAGTCGGGCTGGAGGAGTCGCAGGATCAACTTGAGCGCCGTGGACTTCCCCGTGCCCGATTCGCCGACGATTACGAGCGTCTCACCCGGGAAGGCCGCGAACGAGACGTCCTCGAGGATCGGACGGTCGAAGGCGAGCGACACGTGCTCCATCTCGATGACGGCACCCTCGAGCGGTCCCGGCTCCTCCGGCCGTGGTCGCGCCGCGGTATCCTCGCGAGCGAGCTCTGACCGAATCGCCGTGCGCGCACGCTCTTCCTGCTTGCGCCGGATGACGTCGTCGGCTCGTCGCGCGCGCGCGGCGCGGGCCTCGGGCGACTCGGCGCCGGCAGGCGCCGGATCGGTCTCGCGAGGTGCGTCCGCACGGTCGCTCTCCGCCGTCCCCGACGTCCCGTCGAACCGCGAGTCCGATTCGCCGTCGCTCATGGCGCCACCAGCACGGAGAGCAGGATTTGCGTGATGAAGTAGTCGAGCACGAGAATCAGGATGCTCGACGTAACGACCGTCCTCGTCGTGCTGACGCCAACCCCTTCGGTGCCGCCCGAGGTATTGAGCCCGAAGTAGCAGGCCGTGATCGAGATGACGCCGCCGAACACGAACGGCTTCGACAGCCCCTGGATGAAGTCGTTCGGGATGAAGCGGAACGTGAAGCCGTTGGCGGCGACCTGCTCCCACACGGTGCGCCAGTAGAGCGTCGTGGGCACGTCGAGGTAGAAGAGCGCGATCAGGTTGCCGCCCACGATGCCGACGAAGTCGTTGATGATCGTCAGCACGGGAAGCATGATGAGCGCCGCGAGCACACGCGGCGTGACGAGCTTCTTGATCGGGTCGGTGCCGAGCGTATTGAGCGCGTCGATCTGCTCGGTGACCTTCATGGACCCGAGCTGCGCGGCGATGCCCGAGCCGACTCGCCCCGCGACCATCAGCCCGGCGAGCACGGGCCCCAGCTCACGGATCATCGACGCCGACACGAGGCGGCCGATGTACATCGACGCCCCGAACGTCTGCAGTTGGACGGCGGATTGGAGAGCCAGCACCATCCCGGTGAAGAAGCCGGTGAGTAGGACGATCCCGAGTGACTGCACGCCGATGGCGTCCATCTGCTGCACCAGGTCGCCGCCGTAGAACGGGCGTGCGAAAATGAAACGCAAAGCATTCCAGGCCAGGACGAAGTAATCCTGAAGCGCTTGGACCTTTCGTTTCGCTGCGTCGTTGAGCCGGTCGAGGAAAGCAGGCAAGAAGTGAGTGCGTGGACGGTCGTACGGCCGTGCCGCGTTTGCGGGCCCGAGGGGCAAGGCTTGTGCCCATTGCGGTTGGGCCCGTTGACCGCCAACCCGGGGGCCGTCTAGGTTGCGGCCCATGTCGAGCCCCACCAGGACGTCTCACCCGACGGGCGAGGAGTCGGCGGCGCCGCTCATCGCGCGCGACCGGCTGGACGCGCTGCTCGATGCCGCGCGGGGACGACGCGTGGCGATCGTGGGCGACGCGATGCTCGACGTCTACCTGCGCGGCGAGGTCGATCGCATCTCGCCGGAAGCACCGGTGCCGGTGGTCCGGGTGCGCGACACGAAGTACGCGCTGGGCGGTGCGGCGAACGTTGCGCAGAACGTCGCCGCGGCCGGCGCCGAGTGCATGCTCGTGGCCGCTGTCGGCGATGACGAACCGGGCCGGAAGCTTCGCGAGATGCTGGGAGTCGTGCAGCGCGACGTCGGTTCGCTGGTCCGGGTCGCGCGACCCACGACGCGCAAGACGCGCGTGCTCGCGCGGGGGCAGCAGGTCGTGCGCTTCGATGAAGAGGACGACGGCGACCTGAGTGGCGCGGAAGTCGACCGCATGCTGGACGCCGTTCGCGCGGCGGTGGACGCCGCGGACGCGCTCGTTCTCGAGGATTACACCAAGGGCGTGCTGGTGCCGCGGGTGATCGAGGGCGCGATCGCGGCGGCGCGCTCGCGGGGGATTCCGATCGTGGTCGATCCGAAGTACCGGAATTTTTTCTCGTACCGAGGCGCGACGGTGTTCAAGCCGAACCGGCGTGAGCTCGAGGCGGCGATGGGCGCGGCGGTGGACCTCGAGCACCCCGAGGCACTCCCGGTGACGTTCGAGCGCCTGGGCGTCGAGCATCTGCTGCTCACGCTCGGCGAGCGCGGCATGGCGCTCATTGCGTCGGACGGCGTCGTGCACCGTATTCCGACGACGGCGCGCGAGGTGTACGACGTGGTGGGCGCGGGTGACACGGTCACGGCGTATCTCGCGACATCACTCGCGGCGGGGGCGTCGGCGTACGAGGCGGCGGTGGTCGCGAACTTCGCGGCGGGGGTGGAGGTTGGGAAGCTGGGTGCCGCGACGGTCACACCTGACGAGATTCGCGAGGCGTATGACGCGCACTGCGCCTGAGCGCTCGGGGGACGCCAGTTCGCTTGCCGAGTGATGCCCGGGCAGTATCTTGCGCTCACTCGGGGCCCTTAGCTCAGCCGGTTAGAGCAGCGGACTCATAATCCGACGGTCGCAGGTTCGAGCCCTGCAGGGCCCACTGATCCCGAACACGCGCGTGCCGTGCAGTGGTTGTAGCCGGAAGGTCGGCGCGGTGGGTTCGATTCCCATGACACATGAAGGGCGCCGAAGCGCGTGTCCCCGGGTTCGAATCCCGGGACGGCATTACCGCTCGACGGCGAACGTGCGTGACCGCGGGCTGCGTCGACGACGTTAGGCAGCCCTCTGGCTCAGGGCGCCGACGTCGGGATGATCGGAGGCGTGCTCGGGTCGCTCGGTCGGCACGCTATTCTGCCGCGCTTCGCTTGCGGCCAAGGACCGTGACGCGGAGAGGACGGCTAGATTCTGCTTTCAAGCGGCAGTCCATCCGCAGGCAAATGAATGACTTGTGCGCACGCAGCTCAAGTCGGTTCTACCGCTGGTTGGGCGAGCGGGTGATGGGTTCCAACGCTTCGATTCGACATGCCCCAATCGCGGGTGCCGGTATGCATCCACAACGAAGCGAGGATAAGGGGATGAGTGCCGTCATCTGCGATAGGAGTAGGGACAGTCACGCTGGAAGTGGATGAAGCCGAACGGCTCCGTGCGAGGCCGGTCCATCCCAGGGGCAGTTCCCAGATTCCGCCGCTTCTCCAGGGCTGGCGCCTGACCCGGGCGAGAACGGTTCCCCAATGCGTTCGAACGCTTTTATTCGACTCTGACCCCAATTAGACTTCGGGCTCGCCTGGTCGCGTAGCTCAGCCGGTTAGAGCGCTGGTCTCACATACCAG
>DASURJ010001164.1:0-3945 GCA_036280115.1 Gemmatimonadaceae bacterium | reverse complement strand
CAGCTCGCGCATCCCGTATTCAACACCGGGCTCGAATGGCTGTCGTTCGGCCGCCTCCGCCCGCTGCACACGAACGCGGTGATCTTCGCCTTCGCCGGTAACGCGTTCTTCTGTGGGGCCTACTACTCGACGCAGCGACTGCTCAAGACACGGATGTTCTCCGATGGCCTGAGCCGTTTTCATTTCTGGGGGTGGCAGGCGATCATCGTCTCCGCCGCGCTCACGCTCCCGTTGGGGTTCACGCAGGCCAAGGAGTACGCGGAGCTCGAGTGGCCGATCGACATCGCGATCGCGGTCGTGTGGGTCGCGTTCGCCGTGAACTTCTTCGGCACGATCGCCCGGCGTCGCGAGCGGCATCTCTACGTGGCGATCTGGTTCTACATCGCGAGCATCGTCACCGTCGCCGTCCTGCACATCTTCAACAACCTGTCGCTCCCGGCTGGGATGCTGAAGAGCTACTCGCTCTATGCCGGGGTGCAGGACGCGTTCATGCAGTGGTGGTACGGCCATAACGCCGTCGCGTTCTTCCTCACGACGCCGTTCCTGGGGCTCATGTACTACTTCATGCCCAAGGCGGCGGACCGGCCGGTGTTCAGCTACAAGCTCAGCATCCTGCACTTCTGGACGCTCGTGTTCATGTACATCTGGGCCGGCCCGCACCACCTGCACTACACGGCGCTGCCCGAGTGGGCGTCCACGTTAGGCATGCTGTTCTCGGTGATGCTCTGGATGCCGAGTTGGGGGGGGATGGTGAACGGCCTCCTGACGCTGCGCGGCGCCTGGCACAAGGTGGTCGAGGAGCCCGTCCTCAAGTTCTTCGTCCTCGCCGTGACGGCTTACGGCATGTCCACGTTCGAGGGGCCGATGCTCTCGGTGAAGAGCGTGAATGCGCTCGCCCACTACACGGACTGGATCATCGCCCATGTGCACACCGGCGCTCTCGGCTGGAACGGGTTCCTCACGTTCGGCATGATCTACTGGCTCCTGCCACGACTGTTCCAGGCGCCGCTCTACAGCAAGAAGCTCGCAGAGATCCATTTCTGGGTCGCGACGTTCGGCATTCTCCTCTACGTCGTGGCCATCTACTCCGCCGGCGTCACGCAGGGGCTCATGTGGCGCGCGTTCGACGAGACCGGGCGACTCGCGTATCCCGATTTCGTCGAGACGGTGATGAAGCTCATGCCGATGTACTGGATGCGCGCGATCGGCGGCACGCTCTACATCGTCGGGATGGTGCTCTTCGGATACAACATCCTGATGACGTGGCGCCGGCGTCCCGCCACCTACGAGGTCCCGGTCATCCAGGCGGCGCGCCTCACGAAGGTGTACGCCGGGGATACGGGCCACGGCGAATCGGCTGGCGCGGTGCCGGTGAGCGCCTGGACTCGCTTCCTGCGACTCGGCTGGCACCGGACGTGGGAGCGGTTGCCCGTGACGTTCACCGTCATGACCACCGTTGCCGTCATCGTCGCGTCCCTGTTCGAGATCCTGCCGACCTTCCTCGTTCGCTCGAACGTGCCGACGATCGCGTCGGTCAAACCCCTCACGCCGCTCGAGCTCGCGGGGCGGGACATCTACATCGCCGAGGGGTGCTTCAACTGCCACTCGCAGATGATCCGTCCGTTCCGTCATGAGACCGAGCGGTTCGGCGAGTACTCGAAGCCTGGCGAGTTCGTGTACGACCACCCGTTCCTGTGGGGCTCACGGCGCATCGGGCCGGACCTGGCGCGTCAGGGCGGCAAGTACCCGAACCTCTGGCACGTGCGGCACATGGAGGATCCGCGCGCGATCACGCAGAACTCGATCATGCCAGCGTACCCGCATCTGCTCGCGAAGCCGCTCGACTTCGAGGGGATTCAGGCACGAGTGGACGCGATGACGATGCTCGGGGTGCCGTATGGCGACGCGATCAACCGCGCGCCGCAGATGGCGCGGGAGCAGGCGGCCGCACTCGCGCGCGCCATCGAGGGTGAGGGCGGGCCGAAGGGGCTCGAGGACAAGCAGATCACCGCGCTCGTCGCCTACCTGCAGCGCCTCGGCAAGGACATCAGGCCGGCACAGGTCGCGAGGACCACGCCATGAAACTCTCCGACATCATGAGCAACGCGGGCCTCTCGACGTACGCCGAGATTGCGCTCGTGCTCTTCCTGCTGGCGTTCCTGGCCGTGGTCGTTTCGCTCTTCCTGCCGAGCCGCCAGCGGACATACGAGCGGATGCGACATCTGCCGATCGACCCGGACGCCCCGACCCCCACGCCACTCGACGGGGACGGGCGCGATTCCTCACTTCGTTCGGAATGACACCGATGCCTAACAAGAACGAACAGGACCATCTCCTCGAGCACAACTACGACGGCATCCAGGAGTTCGACAACCCGATGCCGCGGTGGTGGGTCTACATCTTCTGGGCGACGATCGTCTTCTCGGTGCTGTACTGGCTGAACGTGCCCGGGATCGGAACCGGGGAGGGACGGATCGCGAACTACGAGAGCGAGATGGCGGCGGCCGCGGCCGCCGAAGCACGGCTGAAGGCGGCACAACCGCCCGCCGGCGCGTCTGGTGAGCAGCTCACCGCACTCACGCGCGACGCCAGCGTCGTCGCGCTCGGCAAGGACGTCTTCGCAAAGAACTGCGCCGCGTGTCACCGGGCGGACGGCGGAGGGCAAATCGGCCCGAACCTCACGGACGACGCGTGGCTCCACGGCGGCACGATCGACGACATCCAGAAGGTCGTTCGCGACGGCGTGCTCGAGAAGGGCATGCCTCCGTGGGGCAAGGTACTCAAGCCCGACCAACTCGATGCAGTGACGGCGTACGTGTTCACCCTGCGCGGCACGAACCCGCCCGACCCCAAGGCGCCGCAGGGGGAGATCGTAGCGCAGTGAGCGCACCTGTTGCCGTGGGTCGCGTCCTTCCAACGCTGAACGAAGACGGGACGCGGCGCTGGATCCGGCCCAAGCCATCGCACGGGGCGCACTGGCGCGCGCGACGCGCGGTCGCGGTCGGCCTCATGCTCGTCTTCTTCCTCATCCCGCACCTGAGGATGGCGGGGAAGCCGGTCATCCTGCTCGATCTGCCGCGCCGCGAGTTCACGTTGTTCGGGACCACGTTCCTCCCGACGGACACGCTGCTGCTGATGCTCCTCGTCGCCAGCATCATCATCACCATCTTTCTCCTCACCGCGCTGCTCGGCCGAGTGTGGTGCGGATGGGCGTGTCCGCAGACCGTGTACATGGAGTTCCTCTTCCGTCCGATCGAGCGGTGGGTCGAGGGCGGGCGGAGTGGCTCTCTCGGGCTCGACAAGCAGGGCCATCACTTCCATCCGCGCCGGTTACTCAAGTACGCGATCTACATCGTGCTCGCGCTGTTTCTCGCACACACGTTTCTCGCGTATTTCGTCGGCACCGAAGCGCTCGCGCAGTGGGTACGCCGGTCACCGGCCGAGCATCCGACGTCGTTCTTCGTGATGGCGGGGACGGCGGTCGCCGTGTTCGCGAACTTTACCTACTTCCGCGAGCAGACGTGCCTCGTGGCCTGTCCCTACGGGCGAATGCAGTCCGTCCTGCTGGACCGGCAGTCGCTCATCATCGCGTACGATGCTGGACGCGGTGAGCCGCGGATGAAGGGCAAGGTCCGGCCGGAGGGCGCTGGCGACTGCATCGATTGCGGGGCCTGCGTGCTGACGTGTCCGACCGGGATCGACATCCGCGACGGCCTGCAGATGGAGTGCATCCACTGCACGCAGTGCGCGGACGCGTGCGACGACGTCATGACGCGCATCGGGAAGCCCAAGGGGCTGATCCGGTACTCGTCGCGTGAGCTCCTCGCGGGGCATACACGGCATCTCGTCCGTCCGCGCACGGTGCTCTATCCGCTCGCGCTCGCCGTGTTCCTCGGTGGGTTCGGGTATGCGCTGGCGACCCGTGATGCCGCGGACGTCACCGTG
>DASURJ010001163.1:0-4185 GCA_036280115.1 Gemmatimonadaceae bacterium | reverse complement strand
GCTCGAGATACTCGGGCTACGCGGCGATCTCCACCAGCAGTCTGACGTTCACCATTGTTCCGGACTAGTCTGATTCGGTCAAGTAGAGCCGCCTTACGCGAGGATTCGCCATGCAAGCATCCAGGCCACGCTTCAGCCGCCCGTCGTCCACCCGCGGTCCCGCCATGTACTTCGGTTACTGCCAGGAGTCACGCCGGTATCGCATGATGGACCTCCCGGACTACGTCTCGAACGTCCAGGAGGGGTTGTCCCAGCTCATGAATGAAGGTGCGTCGGCGTATCAGGGCATGCTGCGCGACTACGCCGGGATGGCCGGCGGGGCTGGAACGATGCGGGAGCCAGCGTTTGGAACGTGGTCACGCGGACGCCGGCGCGGCTGTGGATGCGACGACTCGCACGACGGTCACGAATGCCACTGCGAGTGCTGCGTGAGCGACGCCGACGTCCTCGTGCACGCGCGATGCGGCGAGGTGCGCCGGATCCCGTTGACCTTCGAGAACGAGACGCGCCGCGACCGTCCGGTCACGCTGCAGCTCGAGAAGTTCGTGACATCGGGCGGTCGCGATCTCGGATGGAACGCGCAGCTTTCGGAGACGCAGTTCACGCTGCGCCCCTGTGACGAGCATACCGTGACGCTGCTCGTGCAGATCCGCTGCGACGACACGACCAAGCCGACGCAACCCGCGCCCGGGCGCGAGCCCGCCAACAGGCCGGAGGCAACGCCGGCCGGAACGGCCGCCGCGGCGCGGTCCGAGCGGTCCGAACGCACGGAGGCCAGCGCGGCGGCGACCATGGCGGCGGCAGTTGCCGAGCGATTCGGCAGCGTCGATCGCTGTGAGGTGGGCTACGCCACCATTCGCGCCGAAGGGTGCCTGACGCGACCGGTCGTCGTGGCCATCGCCGTGCTGCCTGACGACTGCGATGCGTACCGTACGCCATGCGGCTGTGACTGCTGCGGCTGAGCGCGAGCCGACGCGCCCGGAGGACTGGGCACGACGCTACGCCGAGCTGACGGCCGACGCCGGTCGTTCGTACGACCGCGTCCTTCGCCGCTATAACGAGCTCCTCGCCCGCATCGCGAGCGGAGAGCTCACGCCGGACAGCGTCCAGACCGACTTTCGTCTGTACTTGCAGGAGCAATCCGCGTCGTCCACGCGCGAGCTCGTCGAAGCCAGCGTCGGGCTGCTCGCGGGGCTCCTGTACGTCGAGGCGAAATATCGTGAGATGATGCTCGACGGGTTGTTGCCTCCCGACGGACCGATTCCGCCGCCGCCGCCGCCGTCGAGCATCGATGTGACGAACTGGTTTCAGCTGCTCGCCAGGTATGGCGCGGAGCAGAGTGCGCGTGCCATTGCTCGGCAACAGCGGCTGGTCGAGCGCATCGCGTCGGGCGAGCTGTCGGCCGAGACGATCAACGAGCACGGCCGGCGCTACCTCGCGGTGCACGCGCCACGCTTCGTCGGCGAGGTCGTCGATCTCGGCTTGACGTTCGCGCGCGACATGCAGCGCTCGTCGGCCGGTCTCGCCGAGGGGCTCTACGACCGTGTGCTCGGTCCCGAGCCCGTCGCGCCGTCGGCGCCGGACAGCGCGCTGATCGTGGATCTTCGCGGAGCGTCCGGATCGGTGGTCGGCGCCGAGATCGAGGTGGAGAACGCGCGTGCCGTCGGGGCCGACGTCCGGTGTAGCCTGTCCGAGTTCGTCTCGCGCACGTCGGGAGAGACGGTAGCCGCCGGCGAGGTTACACCAGCGCGCTTCGCGCTGGCACCGGGCGAGGCGCGCGACGTCGCGGTGCGCCTCTCTCTCGACCGCGCGGCGTTCACGCCCGGCACCGACTACTTCGGTGTTCTGCGCGTCGCGGGCGCGGGCGAGCGGGAGATGATCGTCCAGCTCATTGCTCACGCCGACCCGGCGGAGGTGGCGGGCTAGCAACGCAGCGCTAGCAGCGCGGCAGGGTAGCACTCCGAGTTCCGTGCGTTGATCGCTGTGCCCGGGAGCCGCTGGCCGGCTCGCGTGAGGAGATGCATGAGTCTTCCGCTGTTGCTTGCCGGACCGATCCTGCGACGCGTCGAGCCGACGCTCGTGTCGGTGTGGGTGGCGCTCCGCGAGCGCTGCGATGTACGACTGAAGATCTGGGAAGGACGGGCCGAGAGCGGACGACCGACGCCGCTGGCCGAGAGCCTGCTCACCCCCACGTTGCGCGTCGGGGCGCAGCTCCACGTGCTCGCGGTGACGGTCAAGCTCCCTGATTCCGGCGGCGTCTCCTTCCAGCCCGACTCGCTGTACTCCTACGACCTCGAGATCACCGACTCGTCAGGCACGCAGCATACGCTCGACACGCTGCACATGCTCGAGGACGGGTTCTTCGACGGCTTCGCCCGGCTTCCGCTCGGGTTCGAGCCAGGACTGCTGCCGAGCTTCGCGCCGCCGCCGTCGGAACTGACGAACCTCAACCTGTTGTACGGCTCCTGTCGGCGACCCGGACATCCAACGCCGGACGCGCTCGCGATGGTCGACGATCTCATCTTCGGTGACGATCGCTACAAGGACCCGCGCGCCCGGCCGCATCAGCTCTTCCTCGGCGGCGACCAGATCTACGCCGACGATGTGACCCGCCTGCACATGCTCGTGGTCGAGGAAGCCGCCGTCCCTCTCATTGGCACGACTGGGGATCCGGAATTTCCCGAGCCGATCGAGCATCTGCCGCTGGACCAGGTGCTGACGCGTGTGGACGAGACGAAGGCGAGAGATCCGAACCCACTCGAGGGGTATGCCGACGAAGAACCCGCGATCACGGCAGCGAATCCCTTCATTCCCGCCGACCGGGTTCACTTCCCCGAAGGGCGCCGCCTGCAGCTCACGCTCCACGACGCGCAGCTCACGAGCTCGGACGGCGACAGCCACATCCTCTCGCTCGGTGAGTTCGCTGCCCTCTACCTCAGCGTGTGGAGTCCGGCGATTTGGGGGGCCAACGTCGTCGGGGCAAAGTTCGCCTCGAACGCGAGCGCTCCCGCGCAGGCACAGCCGTTCCGCTGGGACCAGGAGCTCCCACCATTCAAAGTCGGGTCGGATGATGAAGGCGCGATCGTCATGCCCCCGATCCAATTCCCGGACCGAGTGGCCGGCCATCTCTACGTCGTGCCGAGGGAAAAGCCCGAGCCCCCCAGGAGTGCGTTCGATCAGCAGAAGTCTCTGCGCGGGCAGTTCGCGATCCTGAAGGAGTTCCACCGGAACCTGCCGAAGGTTCAGCGCGCGCTCGCGAACGTGCCGACGTACATGGTGTTCGACGACCACGACGTCACCGACGATTTCTTCCTGAACCCGGTGTGGCGCACCCGCGTGCTCGGCCGGAAGCTCGGCCAGGCGATCCTCGGCAATGGGATGATCGCGTACGCCCTGTTCCAGGATTGGGGGAACGACCCGGTGGCGTACGAGAGCGGCCCGAAAGCGCAGCTGCTCACGCTCATCCAGCAACTCTTTCCAACGGGCCTGACGAAAGGGCCAGACCAGCAGGCGTTCGAGCAGATCGCGGCGTTGCTGGCGCATAACGAGCCGCTCACGCCCACCGCCGATGGCAAGTTCCTTTCGGTGAACCCTGCTCTCAAGTGGCACTTCACGATCGATGGGCCGAAGCATCGCGCGGTGGTGTTCGACAACCGGACCCGGCGGAGCTACGCCTCCCAGGCGGGGCCACCCGGCAACGTGTCGGTTGACGCGCTGGTGGACCAGCTCCCATTGCCTCCACTGCCGGCCGGTCGGGAGATCCTGATCGTCGTCGCGCCCTTGCCCGTCATCGGACCGCCGGTTCTCGACGAGATCGTCGCGCCGCTCTCCTACCGGGTCTTCGACGCGGTGCAGGCCAAGAACACCGCCAGTCTCCTCGACCCGAGCAGTACGTCCGGCCTGAGGCAGATGACGGGCACGAACCCCGACGCGATCGAAGCCTGGGCGTTCGACGGCGAAACGTTCGAACACTTGCTGAAAAGGCTCGAGCCGTACGGCCGCGTGGTGCTGCTCTCGGGAGACGTGCATTACTCGTCAGGCACCGTCATGAGCTACTGGCGAGGCAACGCCACGCGCCCCGCGCGGTTCGCGCAGTTCATCTCGAGCGGCTTCAAGAACGTGATGCCGTCGTTCATCACCTTTGTCGATCGCGCCGCCGGGTTCGCTCAGCAACTGATCCGGCTG
>DASURJ010001162.1:0-6286 GCA_036280115.1 Gemmatimonadaceae bacterium | reverse complement strand
CGTGCCCTCGTTTCCACCGCTGACGCGCGACGCGGGCCGGCGCTCGAAGCCGCTCTCCAGCAGCGACGACGGCGAACGTGGCTCGGGGATCGTGATGGGAATCTCCGTCGGCATCACCACGGGCTCAGGCACGGCAGACGGGAGCGCAGGAGCCCCGCTGACGCGTGCCGGGGCGGATGGCGGCGATGGTGCCGGCGTGCGCGTGGCCTCACGCGGCACGAAGATCACCGGCTCCACCTCGACTTTTTCGGGCGGTTTCGCGGTCAGCGCCGTCGCACGCACGGCAAACGCGATGAGCACCACGTGCACCGCCGTGCTGAGAACGAAACCGCCGGCTCGCTTCTGACGCTGCGCATTCGATTCGGGAAGCCGGTTCAACATGCATCCTCCGCCGTGGAGAGGTAGTCGCGCCGCCTCGCGCGGCGAGCTCTCGAGAGGATGCAACGCGCCCATGAACGCCCGATGACGGCGTGGTTAGGCACGCATGAATCGAATGTGACGTTTTCCGCAGCCGCGGATTACGATTCCGTGAACGTCAGAACGCCAGGCCGAGACTCGCACGCACGGTGGGATACGTGAGCTGTGCACCCGACACGTCGTACCCGCCATACCGGACGATTCGCTTGAGCCCACCGCCGAGCGAGACCGTGAGGTTGTGGCGCTTGCCGGTGAGCCAGGTGTAGCTCGCCTCCGTGCCGAGCACCACGCCGGATCCGTGGGAGTCGGCGGAGAAGAGCCCGCCCTCGTCGGCGGAGAGCCAGATCGCGCCGCCCGACAGGCCGACGGCGAACCCCTCCAGCGCCCGCTCCGCGGGGTAGAACCTGACCTTCGCATCGACCGACTTGTAGCCGAAGGGACCGAGCTCGAACGCACTTCCGCTCACGCCGAGGGTCGTGTTCGACGTCACGCGCCGCTCGAACTCCCCGGTGAGGAATCCGAGCATGGCGAAGAGCGGGCTGACGGACAGGACCTGCCCGTGTGGGGGGAGCGAGTCACGGGCGGGCGGGATCCCGGACTGTTGGGAATGAACTGGCGCAGCGCTCACCAGAAGGAGGCTCGCGCCGAGGAGAACACGAGTGAATGACATGGTCTGCGGGTGAAAACGGCCGCGTCTCCTACCCCGCAGAACCGCTTTTGTATCGGTCGAGGGTTACGCGCGGACCATGCGGCGCGGGCGCGAGCGACCGGCGGCGTCGACGAACTCGCGGAACAACGGCGCCGTGTTCGGATCGCCCGTCTCGAACACCTCCGGGTGCCACTGCACCCCGACCATGAAGCTCTCGTTCGCCGCTTCGGCTGCCTCGATGAGCCCATCAGGTGCCGTCGCCGTCGGCGCGAGTGGTGTTGCAAGCGCCTTGATCCCCTGGTGATGCATACTGTTCACGGGGATCCGGTCCGACTCGAGCGCGTGGCGGAGCCGGGACCCGTGTGCGAGCGTGACGTCGTGCGCGATATGATCGCGCGCGAAGCCAAACGTCGGGTAGTAGTCGTGCTTGATGGCGTTCGGGAACTCGGCCTCGAGATCCTGATAGAGTGTGCCGCCGAGCGCCACGTTGATCACCTGAAGGCCGCGGCAGAGGCCGAGGACGGGCTTTCCGTCACTCGCCGCCCACTTCACGAGCTGTATTTCCACCCCGTCGCGTGCGGGGTCGATGCGCCCGAGCCGCGCGTGCGGTTCCTCGCCGAACTGCGCGGGATCGATGTCCACGCCGCCGGGGACGAGGACCCCGTCGATGCGCTCGTAGATCGCCCGGAGCGTCTCGACGTCGTCGAGGAGCGGGATGAGCACGGGCGCGGCCCCAGCGGCGGCTATCGCATGATAGTAGCGCTGGTTCATGACCACCGAGTGCGGCAGTCCCTCGGGGATGCCGTCGATGGCCTGAAGCGTCTGCGTCGTGACTCCGATCAGCGGGCGAGTGGGCATCGAGTGGGAAGTGGTGTTCGTGACAGGCTCAAGCGCAATCCGAGGCAGACGGTTCCAATGAGAGCTACGTCACAGGACTCGGCTGTGAGGCATCAGGCGTGCCCGAGACCGTGGCCGGCGTCTCGTCGGGCACCACGCCTTCGCGCGTCTCGGCGATGAGATGGTCGACGACCGCCTTGATGTCGCCTCCTGTCTTATCGTACACCGCGATCTGGCGATCGGCGCTCGAGCCTTCCTCGAGGATCCTGAAGGCGTACTCGACGTCCTTGCGACTACCGAGCTCATCCACGACATCTCCAATGAACCACTCGAGCAGCTCGCGGATCAGCTCCCGGGCGGGGAGCTCTCGCTGCTTGCCGAAGTCGATGAGCTTACCGTCCAACCCGTACCGGACCGCGCGCCACTTGTTCTCGTCGATGAGCTCGGACGGGTAGACGCGGAACGTGATGTTGTCGCGGCGCATCTTCCACAGCTTTGCGACGATCGCCTGGAGGATGGCGGCGACGCTGACCGCTTCGTCGACGCGCGTGAAGACGTCGCAGACGCGGAACTCGAGGGTTGGGTACTTCCAGTGTGGCCGCACGTCCCACCAGACCTTCGACCCGTCGGGGATGCAGCCAGTGGTGACGAGCGTGTCGAGGTACCCCTCGTAGTCGCTCCAGGACCGAAGGATCGGCGTGACGCCCGAGCGCGGAAACGCGCGGAAAATGATGCTGCGGTACGACTTGAGCCCGGTCTTTCGTCCGATCCAGAACGGCGAGCTGGTCGAGAGACAGAGGATGTGCGGCAGGAAGTAGCGAGCGACGTTCGCCGCGTCGATGAGAAAGTCGCGGTCTTCGATCCCGATGTGGACGTGGGTCCCGAAGATCAGAAGCTGGTGGGCGAGGTCCTGCATCGCCTCTTTCGTTCCGATGTAGCGCTCGAGGGGCGTGATCTCCTGAGTGACCCAGTGGGAGAACGGGTGCGTGCCCGCGGCGGCGATCGAGAGGTTCTTGAGCGCCGCGAGCTCCATCACGCCGCGTCGGAGCCGCACGAGCTCCTCGCGGACCTCCTGCGGCGTTCGACACACCGTGGTGCCGACCTCGACGATCGACTGATGCAGCTCGGGCTTCACCTGGCCCAGGAACCGGTGGTCGTACTCGAGCAGTTGCGTGATGTACGACTGCAGCTCGCGCGTCTCGGGGTCGATGATCTGGTACTCTTCTTCGACGCCGATCGTTAAGGACGGAGGTTTCATCGCCTCTCTCTTCGCTTGGGCTGACGAGTGCTGGCTTACCGCGCCTCGACCAGGAATGAAGGGACCGTCGACCCTCCGCCCGCCGTCACGTTCAGGAGCGCTGCCGTCGACAGCCGCGTCAGGTAGCCTTCCATGTACTCACCGTAGCTCACGAACGGTGCCGTGTCGAGCATCCGATCCACCACGTGCACGGTCCCATCCACCAGGCTGGGGTATGGCTCGTACGGGATGCGTACCCGTTCCTGCACGATGTGCGGTGCGGCGAGTGCACGCGTCACGGCGTCGCGCCAGGTGGCATCGTCCACGGTCCAGCCCAGGGTGATCCCCGCGCCGCCGTAGTCATCGTTCGGCTTGAGCACGAGGTGGTCGCGGTGGTCGATCATGAAGGGGACGAGGTCGATCTCGCGGCCGGCGAAGTGGGTCTTCCGCTCGACGACCGTGCGCGTCCACGGAATGTGGTCGTCGATCGCGGCGCGCTCCTCTGCGTCGAAGAGGTGAGCGTTGCGCTCGTCGCTCAGGACGGCGAGGCTCGCCTTCTTGTGGAGGATCTTGCAGCGGAATCCGTTCGCCATGCACACGGCCCGGTCGCGGACGGCGCGGACCATCGGACTGTCGACGCCGCACTGGTTCACGAGCTCGTGAATCAGCACCCGCTTGTAGATGAGATCGACCGGCGCGTCATCGCCGAACGAGAGGCGACCGTTCGTGTACTCTGCCTGACGCGGGTCCGCGATCACGCAGTCGATGCCGCGCGAGTGGAAGTAGGCGCGGTACATCTCGAACTCGGTGACCGTGGGGACGTCGGGCCAGTCGACGATCGCGATGCGTGGTAGCTCGCGGCGGCCGAGCCACTCCTCGTAGGTGGCCAGCAGGACGTGCAGCACGCCCTGGCGCGCGGGGATGGGGGACACCTCGAACCGCCGCGCGAACGCGCGCATCACGGGCAGGTCGATGAACGCGTCCGTGAGTGCGTCGGTGTATGCCGCGCCGGCGGGCGTCTCGGCGTTGTATTCCGTCAGCTTCATTTCGGCACGCCCATCGGCCGTGTCCGCGATGAAGGTGTCGAGCCGGGACGTTGGGCTGGGGTTGCGGGTGCCAGGGTCGTCGCGCACCAGCGTTTCCTCCCAGTCCGCGAGCATGAACTGACGGCGGAACTCGGGGCTCGCGATGGCGGCGTCGTACGTCTTGGCGAAGACGCGCATGAGGAGCCGCACGCGCTGCTGGAGCCAGTCGTGCTGCGCGCGGGTCGTGAACCGCGGCCGAAGCACGGTACAGAGCGCGCGGCCACCGAAGACGAGCCCGTGGCGCTCGAGCTGCTCGTCGAGCATCCCCTGGGAGTCAGCCGCGAGCGGCTCGTCCGTCAGCAGGTCATGGTATTCGCTGATCGCGTCCAATCTCACCCCGATTACACTCGACTTGCCGTGAACGCCGTGCTCCACTTGAGCTCCTTGGCGACTCGGCGCGGTTTTCTCGCGAGCGCGATCGCCATGTCGGCCATGCGCGTCACGACCCACTGGAAGTACTCGGGCGTCAGCGAGTAGATGTCCATGTCGGGCGCCGGGTTCATGAAGTCGATCGCGTACGGCACGCCATCGCGAATCGCGAACTCGATCGAGTTCATGTCGTAGCCCAACGCGCGGACAATGGACTGGGCGTCCTTCACCACGCGCGCACCGAGTTCCGGCGACATGTGGTCGTGCTCGACCAGGTACTTCTTGACCCGCGGGTCGTACTTCATGGGCAGGATCTCTTCCTGGCCGAGGCACATGCACCGGACGAAGTGCTCCCACTCGATGAACTCCTGTACGATCATCGTCAGGAGCCCCGACTGGTCGTAGTGGTGGATCAGCTCCTCGAGCGAGCGGCAGACGTACACGTCGCGCCACCCGCCGCCGTGCGCGTCCTTGAGGATGCACGGCATCCCGACGTACTCCACGATTCCCTTCCAGTCGAGCGGGAACTCGAGGTTGCGCAGGCTCTCGTCGTGCTTGATGCCCGGCACGTACTGCTTGTTAGGCAGCAGGACGGTCTTCGGGCTCGCCACGCCGAGCTTCGCGATGAGCGACGCACCGAAGTACTTGTCGTCGGCCGTCCACATGAACGGGTTGTTGATGACCGTCGCGCCGGCGAGTACCGCGTGCTTGAGGTACGACCGGTACATCGGCACCTCGTGCGAGATGCGGTCGATGATGACGTCGTACGGCACGGGGTCGTCGTGGCGCGGCGCGCCGATCTTCACATACTCGGCGGTGACGCCGGCGTCACGCTTGTGGACTTCCTCGATGAACGCGGGCGGAAAGGACCACTCGCGACCGACCATCAGGCCGACGCGATATTGGCGGGCGGGTTTGGCGGGACGTTTTGCCATCGGGGGCGAAAGGAGAAGGGCGAACGGCGAAGTGCGAACGGCGAAGCGCGAACGGCGAAGCGCGAACGGCGAAGGGCGAAGGGCGAACGGCGAAGGGCGAAGGGCGAACGGCGAAGGGCGAACAGCGAAGTGCGAACGGCGACGTGCGAACGGCGAAGTGGGAACGGCGGCCCGCCACTCCGAGAGCATACGCGCCGAGTTGGTCTCAGCTGATAGCTGATAGCTGATAGCTGTTAGCTGCCTTTAATCATGCCCCCCAATGTACAGGCGGATCATTCGTTCCCACACCGGCCAGTCGTGCGCGAAGCCGCTCCAGATCCGGAGCGCGTTGCCGATTCCCTTGCCCCACAGAATGCCCGAGAACTGACGGTTGTTCTCGTACATGGGATCGCCATCACCGATCGCGAGAATGATGTCCTGCCGTCGAAATGCCGCCAGCCTCCCCGGATCGTGCTCGTGCTGCATGAAATCGAACGGGTTGCACGCATAGACATTGTGGTCGGAGAACCCGCCCGTGAACCGCTTGATGTCGTAGTTCCCGCTCATCCCGATGATCCGATGAACGCGCTCGGGGTAGCGGAACCCGAGGCTCGCCGCGTGATAGGCGCCAAAGCTCGCGCCGGTCGCGATCACGAACGCGTTGTCGTTCTTCGACCGCGAGAACGGCAACACCTCCTCGGCGACGTAGTTGAGATACTGCAAATGCCGCCACGCCATCGCGCCCGGATGGAGATGCTTCCCGTACCAGCTCTCGTCG
>DASURJ010001161.1:0-2824 GCA_036280115.1 Gemmatimonadaceae bacterium | reverse complement strand
TTTTCTTCGATGTGCAGGAAGACCAGGGGGATGGGGTCGAAACACTCGTCAGGCAGAGCGGCTACGAGGTCGTGCAGACGACGCCGATCGTCACGATGCGCGTGAAGTCGGTCGCCGGCCGTACGGTGGCACAGCTCCTGGCAGACACGTCGCGCCGCGGCGGCTCGTGGGCCTTGCGTCGTGAGTACCGGTCGACCTACCGCGACTCGCTTCAAGGCTCGGAGACCATCGTCGAGGGCGAGTGGTTCGGCCAGACGCCCGCGCCCGAGGAGGGGCCCATCGATGAGGTGTCGCTCGAGCAGGAGGTGGCGCAGGAGCTCCGCGTGAAGATCGGGGACATCGTCACCTGGGACGTACAGGGCGTCGAGGTCCCGACGCGCGTGACGAGCCTCCGGGATGTGAACTGGGCGCGATTCGAGCCGAACTTCTTCGCGGTGTTCTCCCGCGGGGCGCTCGAGGAAGCGCCGAAGCAGTTCGTGCTCCTCACGAACGTCCCGGACGGCGTGAGCGCGGCACGCGTCCAGCGGGCGGTCGTTCAGCAATACCCGAACGTGGCGGCGATCGATCTCTCGATCATCCGCAAGACGATCAACGAGATCGTGGATCGCGTGTCGATGGCGATCCGGTTCCTCGCGATCTTCAGCCTGGCGATGGGAATTCCCGTGTTGTTCAGCGCCGTCGCGGCGACGCGCCGGGAGCGGGTTCGCGAGGGGGTGCTCCTGAAGACGCTCGGCGCAACGCAGGGTCAGATCCGACGCATCCTGTTCGCGGAATACGCGCTGCTCGGCTTGTTAGGCAGTCTGACGGGGATGCTGCTCTCGTTCGGCGGCGCGTGGGCGCTGCTCGAGTTCGTGTTCGAGCGCCCGTTCACGCCGGCGACCGGGCCGGCGCTGGCAATCGCAGGGGCGATGGTACTCGTGACGGTCTTGATCGGGGTGATGAGCGGGCGCGACGTCTTCCGCACGACCCCCATGGCGGCGCTCCGGGAAGCGTGAGCTTCTCGACGGGCGCAGTCATCTACTGACGGCCGCAGTCATCAGTTTCCGGTCATTCAGTCATGAGTTCCGAGTAAGGTGTACTCACGACTCATGACTGGACGACTCAGGACTGATGACTGCCCCCCGGCGCTTCGCTCATCCGCCGTCCGCGCCTCGCCGTTCGCACTTCGCCGTTCGCACTTCGCCGTTCGCACTTCGCCGTTCGCACTTCGCCGTTCGCACTTCGCCGTTCGCACTTCGCCCTCAATTAACCCGAACTATGTAAACTCGAGCTCCGGCGAACCCAACATTGCCTCCGTTCGGGTCCCTCATGCGGAAGGTCGCGGGCGGCGCGCCGGGCGAGCGATTGGCGAAGAAGTACACTCCCGAGCCCGACTGCGCCGTCGTGGTGACTGGCGCACCGGGCGTGTCGACGCGCAACGGATAGTTGCCGCCCACCGCTCCCGCGACGGCGTCCCGCATGTTCCAGCTCGTGTAGCTGTAGCGGGCGTCGAGGCCCGCGATGTTGAGGTTGTCGGCGTAATTCGCGATCAGCCAGCCCGAGATGATCTGATCGAATGGCACGCCGGCTTTCTCGGTAAGATTCGTCACGCTCGACCGCGGTCCGGCAACCAGACGGCGGGTGAACTGCCTCGCATTACCCGGTGAGAACTGATCGATCGTATACCGCACGAGCGCCCACGCCGCGCCGCGCGGGGCGAGGTCCTGGTCCGCTCGGGAGCTGATCGGAGACGAGGTGTCCGGTCGAGCAAGCCAGGCCGAAAAGCGGGCCAGGTTCTGCTGGAAGTACGCGGCGTAGTCCGGGGTGTTCGCGCGCACGTCGTTGAACGACAGCTGGTGGAAATCATCGAAGCCCCGCGACGCACGACCGACCGCTTCCTCGGCAAAGTGCGACAGCCCCTCGTTCAGCCAGTCGACCTCGAACGGATCCGCATTCTGGTTGAACTGGCGGATGCCCTGGCTGATCATGTGCTGCAGCTCGTGCGCAATGGTCCCGCGCGTCGACTGCCGCACGAGTCCCGTGCTTCGCGGATCGCTGAACGTGCCGGTGGGATCCGCCGCGAGCAGATAGAAGATCTCCTGCTCGTTCGTTTGCGGGCACGTGAGTCCGGCAGCCTGATAGTCCGCCTGCGTGAAGAGATCACCGCCCCAGAAGAATCCGCCGATGTAACTCGACGATCCCTTCTTCGTGAACTTGTTCACCTCGGGCGTATAGAGGATCGTGATGCGACTGTCTCGATTGATGTCCGTCGGCGACCCGAACCAGGCCGTATCGGTTCGGAAGATGAGGTCATCGAACTCCGTCGCGATCGAGGCGAAGTCCGCGTCGGAGAAGCCGTTCGCCGGCGAATTGACGTCGAGCGCGATCTGGACGCTGCGCCCGACCGCCTTGATCGCGCCGCGCACCGTGAAGTAGTCCTGACACAGGTTCGCGGGCGGGAGGACGTTCGGCACACGGTAAGTGATGGTGTCACCGACGTCCACGGCCGCGGCCAGCACGGCGGCGTTCGCCCCGCTGCGCGCGCTGGCCGCTTGCGCGATCTGCGCACGCGGCATGTTGCGGACGATGCTCGCCTCGGCCCCGCGGATGCGCGTCTCGATCGCATCACGCTCCTGGAGCGACGCGGCGACACGCTGCATCTCGGCGGCGCGTGAGTGAGATGCGGCCGACGCGACCGATGCGGCGAACGCGGCCGTGCCCTCCTGGAACGCCACCGTGAACGTCTGTCGTTGGTCGGGCGTCGGACTCGCGTTCGCCGGAACGAAGAGGTACTGGCTCGCGGGCGCAACGGTGCCAATGGTGATGCACGATACCGCGGCGGGAC
>DASURJ010001160.1:0-24592 GCA_036280115.1 Gemmatimonadaceae bacterium | reverse complement strand
CGCCGAGCCGTTGTACTTCTCGTCGTAGCGTGCGCGGCCCCATTCGCGGAGCCGGCCGGTGCCCAGGGAATACCCGAATTGCACGAGGCGATCTCGGGGTTGTCGAACCCCATGCGCGTGCTGGTCATTGCCGCGCATCCGGACGACGAGGACACGCAGCTCATCACGTGGCTCGCCCGCGGACGCCACGTGGAAACCGCGTACCTCTCCCTCACGCGCGGCGACGGCGGTCAGAACATCATCGGGAACGAGCTCGGAGAGGTGTTAGGTGTCATCCGCACCGAGGAGCTCCTCGCCGCGCGTCGCATTGACGGCGGGCGCCAGTACTTCACGCGCGCGTACGATTTCGGCTTCTCCAAGAATGCGGACGAGACGTTCCGCCACTGGCCGCGCGACTCCATTCTGCGGGACGTCGTGACAGTGGTGCGGTCGTTCAAGCCGCACGTGATCGTCGCGATGTTCTCGGGGACGCCGCGCGACGGGCACGGTCACCACCAGGCGTCGGGGATCCTCGCTCGCGAAGCGTACGACATTGCCGGCGATACGGTGCGATTGCCGCGGGCCGCGACGTACGGGCAGGGCGGGTGGACGCCCCTCAAGTTCTATCGCGGGGCATGGGGCTCACGCGACCAGCCCGGTGTGCTGCGCATCAACGTTGGGCAGTTCGACGCGATGCTCGGCCGCTCGTACGCCGAGATCGCAGCCGAGAGCCGGTCGCAGCACAAGTCGCAGGCGTTCGGGTCGCTCGAGCCGAAGGGGGTGCGCTTCACGCAGGTCAAGCGGGAGGCGTCGCGCGTGAACGAGAACGTGCCGGCGGAACGCGAGCGGTCGATGTTCGACGGGATCGACACGACGTGGGCGCGGTTCAAGACGCCCGGGTTGCACCCGCTGCTCGGGGAGGCCGTCGATCGGGTGCTGCACAGCATTGTGAGCGTGAACGCTACCGCGTACCTGACAGATCCGGGCTTGGCGATCGAACCGCTCGTGGGCCTCACATCGGCGCTGGCCACGCTTGGCGGGTCGTCCGACATGCCGGTGGTGATCGACAGGCCGAATGCGAGACCCACGACCTTACCCATTCCGGACGATCTTCGCGCTGCGGCTCGTATTGCCCACAGGCGCGCTGCACGATCGATCGTGTTCGCCAGCGGTGTTGCGGTGGAGGCTCAGGTCCCGCGTGAACTGATCGCGACGGCGGACAGCGCGCCGCTGACGGTCACCGTGTACAACAGAGGCCGCGTTCCGGTTCGCGCCGAGCCGTCGTACTTCTTTCGATGCCAGCAGGGGCGCATCCTGTCGGACGGTGCCGTACACTTCGACACGCTCCGCGTGTGGGAGATCGACAGCACCGTAGTCGTGCAGCCCGACAGCGCGCGCACGTGGAAGGGCGTCGCATGCGCGAGTCGCGAACCCGTCAGCGACGGACCGTGGTGGCTCGAGGTACCGCGCCAGGGCGACACATTCGGCGCCGCGAGCGTGGTCTCGACGGAAGGCGAAGCGTCGCGTGGGCCCGTCGTTCGATTGCACCTCGCGCCGGCCGCACCGGCGGGCACCGCTCCGGCGATGCCTGTCGAGATCGAAGCACCGATCGTGTACCGCTACGCCGACCCGATTCGCGGGGATGTGAGTCGTCCACTCGCGTTCGTGCCGGAGATCTCGATGACGCTCGATCGGGCGATCGAGTATGCTCCTGCGCGGACGCCGCTCGCGAGGCAGGTGCGGGTGGAGCTTCGATCCGCCGTCACGACGTCGCGTGACGTGCGCGTGTCGCTCCGTCTTCCGGCCGGGCTCCGCGCCGATTCGGCCTCGAGGAGCGTCACGCTCCCGTCATATGGCGCCGTGCGGAGCGTGACGTTCACGGTCCGCGGTGAGTTGTCACCAGGACGGCACGTCATCTCGGCCGTCGCCGAGGCGAACGGACGCCAGTTCGCTACCGGGTATGCGCCGATCGAGTACGATCACATCCGGCCGCAGCGCCTGTATCGCGACGCGACCGTCACGATGGAGGCGGTGGATGTGAAGCTGCCGCCTGACGCGACGATCGCCTACATCCAGGGTGTCGGCGACAACTCCGCGCCAATGCTCCAGCAGTTGGGGCTTCGCGTCACGCTGCTCGACCCGGCGGAGATTCCGCGCACCGAGCTCACTCGCTTCAACGCGATCGTGGTCGGGCCGCGCGCGTACGAGTCGAACGAGGTGCTCGTGGCGAACAACGCCGCGTTGCTCGAGTACGTGCGCCGCGGCGGCACGATGGTCGTGCAGTACGGCCAGTACGAGATGCAGCGTCCGGGGATGATGCCGTATCCCATCACCATCGCGCGCCCGGCCGACCGGGTGACCGATGAGGCGAGCCCGGTCCGCATTCTGGACGCGGACGCACGGGTGCTGACGTACCCGAATGCGATCACCGCGGGGGACTTCGAGGGCTGGGTCCAGGACCGCTCGCTCTACATGCCGCGCACGCACGCGCCGGACTACGCGCCGGTGGTGGCCACGAACGATCCCGGGGAGCAGCCTAACGACGGCGGCATTCTCGTGGCTCGCTACGGGACGGGGACGTACGTCTACACGACGCTCGCGTTCTTCCGTCAGCTTCCGCATGGCGTGCCGGGTGCGGCGCGGCTCTTCGTGAATCTGCTGGCGGCCAAGGCCGGAGACGGAAAGCCAGTTCAGTAGCTGCCAGCTGCTGGCTGCCGGCTCGCGGCTGGCAGCTTGGCAGCCAGCGTCCAGCCGCTCTTGGTAGCCCTCCAGCTCGGAGCTGCAGCTAGCAACCCGCCAGCCACCAGCTGGCTTCCAGCTGGCAGGTACGTGTAGCCTAACGCGCCTGCTCGCGCCTCGAGAGCGAACTGATGATGAGCCCAACGACCACGACCGTGACCGCCCCGATGACGTTGTGCCAGAGAAACGACACCGATGGCCGGCCGAAATTCACCGCCGCCACCGTCGCCATCCCGGCGATGAGCCCGATGAACGCGCCGCTCGCCCGGGCCTTCGCGATCATTGCCAGCAAGAAGACCCCGAGAATCGACCCGTAGAAGAACGAGCCGAACCGGTTCACGACCTCGATCAGTGAACCCAGCGTGGCGGCGTACGTCGCGACGACGCACGCGAAGATCCCCCACAGCCCCGTGGCCGCCTTCGAGACGGTGAGGTAGTGCCGGTCGGTCGCCGTCGGCCGGACCCATCGGCGATAGAAGTCAATGACCGACGACGTCGCGAGCGAGTTCAGCTCCGCGGCGATGCTCGACATCGCCGCCGCCATGACCGCGGCGATGAAGATTCCCGCGAGACCGATCGGCAGCATTGTCAGAACGAATCGCGGGATGATGTAGTTCACGTCGCGCGACGGCTCGCCCGTTACCCGCTCCGCCAGCGCGAGCGCTTCGGTGCGGATCTCCTGGACGTCGCTGTTCGCGGCGACGAACGCGGCTTCACCCTCGGGTGACGACGCCGCGGCCTGCGCGGCCGCCTCGCGTCGCGCTACCGCCTCCCGATGGCGCACGTCGAGCGCCTGGTACTCGGTCGCCGCCTGGGCACGCACGCGCTGTTCGTGTGCGGGATTGTAGAGGAGCGGCGGTGCCTGGAAGAGGTAGAAGACGAACACGAGGATGCCGATCAACAGCACGAGCGCCTGCAGCGGGATCTTCCAATACGCGCTCATGAGGAGCGAGCTTCTCGCCTGGTCGACCGACTTCGCGGTGAGGAACCGCTGGACCTGGCTCTGGTCGGTCCCGAAGTAGGACATCATGAGGAACGTGCCGCCGATGAGTCCCGACCAGAACGTGTACGTCTCGTTCAGGTTGAACGAGAAATCGAACGTGCGCAGCCGTCCGGTCGCGCCGGCGAGCTGGAGCGCGTCGTCGGGGCTCACCGGTAACTGAAACAGAATGACCGCGACGATCGCGACCATCGCCGCCACGATCAACACCATCTGCTTCACGTCCGCCCACGTCACCGCCTGCACGCCGCCGATCATGGTGTAGACCACCGTCGGGATTCCCATGATCGCGACCGACCAGCCGATGCTCCAGCCGAAGATCGCGGAGAAGACCACGGCCGGTGCGGAGATGATCGCGCCGCACGACATCCCCCGCGACACGAGAAACAGGAAGGCCGTGAGCGAGCGCGTCTTCGCGTCGAATCGGCGCTCCAGAAACTCGTACGCGGTGAACACCCTGGCGCGGTGCAGAAACGGCACCAGCGTCACGCCAAGAATCACCATGGCCAGCGGCAGGCCGAAATAGAACTGGATGAAGCGAATCCCATCGGTCGCGCCCTGGCCCGTCGTGCCGATCATGGTCACGGCGGACAGCTGCGTGGCCATGACCGAAAGCCCGACCGCCCACCACGGCAGGTTTCGGTTCGCGAGGAAGTATCCCTCGATCTCGTGCGTCCCCTTCGAGCGCCGAATGCCGTCGACGACGACGTAGATGAGGTAGGCGGCGACGATGATCCAGTCGAGTGTGTGCACGTGGTTTGTCGTCAGCCGGTGTAGCGTGCCTGGAGCAGCCAGAGCAGAACCAGCGTCACCACCTGCACCGTCATCACCCGGATCAAATTTTGCCGGAACGTCGATCGGTCTGCGTCGTTCGATTCGGGAGTCGACATGGGCGCGGGATGCTGGTCGTTGTCTGGAGCGCGAGGGCGCGGTGAAGTATCCACCCGCGCGAGCGGCCACAGCAAGGCAAAGGACCGCATCGAGTAGATTTCTGTACGCTTTCCGCACGTCACGAGTCGTCCCGCGCTGTCCACGCAATGCAATCGACGAATCGGCGCCGACCGCACGTTGTCATCATCGGTGGTGGGTTCGGCGGCCTGAACGCCGCCCGCGCGTTTCGCCGCGCGAACGTGGACATCACGGTCATCGATCGCAACAATCATCACACCTTTCAGCCGCTGCTATACCAGGTCGCGACCGCGACGCTCAATCCGAGCGACATCACCGCGCCGATTCGTCACGTGGTCCGCAAGCAACGCAACGTGCTCGTGTTGCTGGCCGAGGTGACCGGAATCGACCTCGCGGCCAGGACGGTGAGCATTGACGACGGCACGTCCGAGCGTCGCCGGGATATCGAGTACGACTACCTCATCATCGCGGCCGGAGCGCGTCACTCGTACTTCGGCCACGCGGAGTGGGAGCGAGACGCGCCAGGGTTGAAGACCATCGATGACGCGCTCGAGATCCGGCGGCGGTTTCTGCTCGCATTCGAGCACGCCGAGCTGACGGACGACGCCGCGGAGCGCGAAGCCTACATGACGATCGTCGTCGTGGGCGGTGGGCCCACGGGAGTCGAGCTTGCCGGGCTGATCCCGGACGTCGCCCGCGGCTTTCGTCGAGACTTCCGGCGCATCGACCCGGGACGTGTCCGGATCATCCTCATCGAGGGCGGGCCTCGGCTCCTGTCGACGTTCCCCGAAGAGATATCCCGCCGCGCGCTCGATGACCTCCGCGAGCTCGGGGTCGAGGTGAGACTCGACTCGATCGTGTCGCGCGTCGATGCTGAGTCCGCCTACATCGGTTCGGAGCGAATCCCGACCCGCACGGTCCTCTGGGCGGCGGGTAACGAGGCGTCAACGCTCTCCCGGTTCCTCGACGTCCCGCTCGACCGGGCAGGGCGCGTATTGGTCGAGCCGGATCTGTCTCTGCCGGGGCACCCGGACGTCTACGTGGTCGGGGACATGGTCGCACTCACCGACGTCCGCGGCGTCCGCGTCCCGGCGGTGGCGCCAGCGGCCAACCAGCAAGGTAAGTGCGCCGCGCTGAACATCTTGCGCCGCTTGCGCGGGGAGGAACCGCGGCCGTTTCGGTACGTGAACAAGGGGAACCTGGCCACCATCGGCCGCTACAAGGCCGTCGCCGATTTCGGGAGCTTCCGCGTCACCGGCTGGGCCGCGTGGTGGTTCTGGCTCTTCGTCCACATCATGTATCTCGTCGGCTTCCGCAATCGCCTCAGCGTACTGTTGCAGTGGGCGTACTCCTACTTCACCTACCAGCGGGGAGTCAGACTGATCACCCGCGGCGATGTGGATGTGATGCAACAGGTTGGGAGTGGTCCGACCTCTTTGTTGACGTCCCGACCCTCGTAGCGGATATTCGGCGGCGTAGGCCGTTCGCCGATGCTGGTGGAACCGCGCTACACCAGGGCCCCGCACCTGAGAAATCCGGAATGCCATCGGATGGCCGGACCACTATCGCCCTCGACGCGCCAGCAACGTCGGTACGCGTACTGCTCGCCGAGGATGACGCGAATCTGCGCGGAGCGTTGAGCCGAAACCTCGGCGCGTTAGGTCATGTCGTCGTTGGCGAGGCCGCGACAATGGGTGATGTGCTCGAGCGTACCCGCGAGCTCGTTCCCGACGTGCTCCTCCTCGACGCCCACCTCGGCCCGACGCGAATGCTCGAGGTTGCGCAGGCGCTCGCGCGGGAGACGCCCAGCGTCGCCGTGATCTTCCTCTGTGGCGACAGCACCTTCGCGCTCGAGGGCGACGATACGGGCACGACCGCGATCTGCGTGCTCCCCAGCACCACCCCGGCACACGTGATGGACTCCACGATCCGCCTCGCGGCGCATCGCACGCGCGAGCTGTGTGTCGCCCGGGCGGAACTGGCGGAAGTCAAGCAACAGCTCGAGAACCGGAAGACCATCGAGCGTGCGAAGGGGATCCTCATGCGCCGCACGGGACTCTCCGAGCAGGAAGCCTATCGGATTCTCCAGCGAACGAGTCAGGACCGGTCGGTCCCCATGGTCGACGTCGCACGAGAAGTGCTCGACAGCGAGCCGGGGCGCCAGGAAGCTCGATAACTCAGTCACGGCCGGAGTCACGAGTTCCCAGCATCCAGTCATGAGTTCCGAGTAAGTACTGACAACTCGAGACTGGATGACTCACGACCGATGACTCCGGCCGGTCCTGACTGCGGCCCGCTAGCCAGCACCCACGGTATCCTGCCTGGCGTATTGCTCCAGCCCGACGCCGAGCAGTAGCGTCGCCAGTACCACGGCAGCCGAGGTGTAGAACGGCACGCCAATGCCGAGATGGTCGTACGCGAAACCCGCCCACAGCGGAGCGATGATGCGTGCGACCCCGCCGAACGACTGCTGCACCCCCATATAGAGACCACGCTCCCGCGGAGAAATCACTCGCGAGAGCAGCGCCGTCACGCACGGGAACAGGAACGCCGTGCCGAGCGGAATGAACGCCACGGCGAGCGCCAGCACGGGAAGCGTACGCGCGAGCGGCATGGCGCCCAGCCCGACGGCGAGCAGGATGACGCCGATCCGGGACAATCGCGGTTCCCCGAGCCGGTCCACCGCCTTGCCCAGCAGGAGGACCCGCGTGAAGACCGAGATGGCACCGATGTACATGAAGAAGTACCCGATCGTCTGCTCCGTCACCTGGAACCGGTCGGCGAGGAACAGCGCGAGCACGGCGGTCACACCCTGAAACGCGCCCATGGCGAGCGCGTAGATCCAGATGAGGCGTGACGCCGGCTCACCCGAGTGCTGGATGACGTGTCGTACCGCTTCGCGCGACGACCTGGGCTTTGCGGCGTGGTGCTCACCCGGCTGATGAGACTCGCGCAGGAATCGCCACGCGAATGCCATGTTCACGAGGCAGAGCAGGGCGGCCAACAGCCCGGGCATCGCGTGCCCGATCGAATGGAGCGCCGCGCTCTCGCCGTTCTGAAGGTTGCAGACCCGGTTCCCTAACGTGATGGCGAACGACCCGAGCACCGGTCCGAGCGCCACCCCGAGATTCGTCGCGGCCGACAGCCACCCGAGCCCTCGCGCCCGCTGTTCGGGCTCCACCGAATCGGCCACGTACGCCTGGATGACGCCCACCGTCCCGCCGCCCGCGCCCTGCACGATGCGCGAGATGAACAGGAGGGTGAGTGAGCTCGCGAAGCCGAAGATCACGTAGGCGATCGCGGACGCGCCGAGCGCGACGAGAAGCGCCGGTCGTCGCCCGAAGCGGTCCGAGAAGCGACCCCACACCGGCGCGCTCAGGAGCTGCGCGACCGTGAAGGTCGATACGAGCAGCGCGACGACGGTGCCGATCCCGAGGTGCAGCGGCCCCAGGTCGAACCCGTCCCCGCCGAGCCGCCGCGCGTAGAACGGAAGGATCGGGATGATGATCAGCAGCCCGACCATGTCGAGGAACGCCGCCGCCATGAGCACCATGAGCTTCGCGGGAATCTTCCGAAGCTCGCGCACGAGCGTGTACAGCAGCGCGGCGCCGAGCGCGATGAGCAGCACGCGCACGACGGGAGACTCGAGGGACGACGCGATGTCGAAGGACACGGACGGGCGGCCTAACGCGGCATCAGTCGACAGCCTTCCCGAGGGCCGACGGCTGCACGGCCCGTCCGACCACGCCGGCGAGCGCGACGATGGTGAGCGCGTACGGAATCATCTCGACGAACTGCGACGGCACGAGCTGCAGCGCCTGCAGCCGGATCTGCATCGTCTCGGCGGCAGCGAAGAGCAGGCACGCGATCGTCACGCGCTTCGGGTCCCACTTGCCGAAGATCACCGCCGCGAGCGCGATGAAGCCGCGACCCGCCGTCATGCCGTCCGTGAACTGATGCTGATCGAGCGCGAGATAGACGCCGCCCAGCGACGCACACATGCCCGACAGCGCCACGGCAAACCACCGGACGCGCCGCACGGGAACACCAACGGAGATCGCGGCCTCTGGCTTCTCGCCGGCCGCACGAACCCGAAGCCCGAACGGCGTGCGATACAGCGCCCACGCGACCAGTGCCATCGTGAAAATCCCCATCCACACGAGCGGGTTCACGAGCGTTGCGAGTACCCCGCTCGCGATGGCCTCACCACCGAACCCCGGTACGCGAGGTGAGTTCGAGGAACTGTCGAACGCGAGGCGAAGGAAGAATCGCGTGACCGCGACCGCGAGCAGGTTCATCGCGATTCCGACGACGACCTGGTCGGCACGGTATCGGATGGTCGCGAGTGCGTGCAGGAGCGCCGCGAGGAGTCCGCCGCCGATTCCCGCAAGGATTCCGACCCAAGCCGAACCCGAGTAATGGCTCCCGAGTGCCGCACAGAAGGCCCCGGTCAGCATGAACCCCTCGAGCGTCAGCGCGATGACCCCGGCTCGCTCCGACACGATGCCCCCTGCGGCCGCGAACAGATACGGCACCGAAATGCGAAGCGTCTGGATCAGAAACGCAATCACGGTCGGGAACCGGGAACCGGGAACTGGGAGCTGGGCCCGGGGTTCGCGACCGACGGTTCCTGCATACCGGTTCCCGGTTGCCCCCGTCCTGTTCCCGTCACTCGGCGCCGTGCAGCGCCGAGTGCGCGTCGTACCTCCGGCACCGCTGTCGCCACCGCGATGATGACCACGGCCGTGAGAACGTCCACCATCTGCTTCGGCACGAGCGCGTTCACGGCGAGCCCGCCCTGAGACAGCGTGGCGAACAGGAGTGCCGCGACCACGACGCCAACCGGGTGATTGCGGCCGACGAGCGCGACCGCGATCCCGAGAAACCCGTTCCCGGTCGCGAACCCTTCCTCGTAGTAGTGCTTGTAGCCGAGCACGTAGTTCACGCCGCCGAGCCCGGCGAGCGCGCCGCTCACGATCATCGTCTTCGCCCAGACGCGACCCACGCGCACGCCACCGTACTCCGCCGCGTCGGCTTGAAGTCCCACCGCACGTAGCTCGTAACCGGCGCGCGTCCGAAAGAGGTACCACCACGTGGCCACAACGGTTGCGAGGGCCAGCAGCACCGTCACGTTGGCCGCCGAGCCGGCGAACGTCGCCCACATGTCGGCGAGACGTGGCAGGCGGCCCGCCCGGATCTCGGGCGTATGGAGTGTCTCGGCGACGGCGAGATGGGTCGCGACGATGTAGTTCAGCAGCGCGAGCACGATGAAGTTCAGCATGATCGTCACGATCACTTCGCTCGCACCGAACCGCGCGCGCAGCACGCCAGGCACTGCGCCCACCACGCCACCGCCGACACCAGCCGCGACCATGCACACCACGACCGCGATGATCGCGGGCGTGGCGGCGGGAAGAACGAGCCCGGCGATTGCCGCGAGGAACCCACCAGCGGCGAGCTGACTTTCCGCGCCGATGTTGAAGAGTCCCGCACGGATGCCGATCGCGACAGCGAGCCCCGTAAACGTGAGCGTCGTCGCCTTATAGATCACCTGGCCGAAGCCGTAGGCGTTGCCCCACGTCCCCTCGAGCAACTGTCGGTAGACCTCGCCGGGGGCCTGGCCGAACGTGAGGATGAGGAGGTCCCCGACGACGGCCGCGATGGCGAGCGCGACGAGCGGCGGCAGGATGGACTCCTCGACGCGCTCCCGCCACCGCTGCCGGCGATCGACAGCGGTGGCGCTGACAGGCGCCCCGGTCATGCCGCGCTCCCGTGCGCACCCGTCATGTATGGCCCGAGGCTCTCCGGCGAGGCCTCCGTACTCGGCAGCGTGATCACGATGCGGCCGCCATACATGACGGCAACGCGGTCCGAGAGCGCGAGGATCTCGACGAGATCGGCCGAGACGAGGAGGATCGCTTTGCCGTCGTCGCGCGCCTGCCGGAGCTGTGTGTGAATGAACTCGATGGCGCCGACGTCGACGCCTCGCGTCGGCTGTGCGGCAACGAGCACGACGAAGTCGCGCCCCATCTCGCGCGCGATGACGACCTTCTGCTGGTTACCGCCGGAGAGTGTACGCGATGCCAACGATCCTGCTGGTGGACGGATGTCGAACATCGCGATGCGCGACGCGGCGTTGGCGTCGATGCGTGCCCGGTCGAGCCTCCCGACACCGCCCGCGAAGTGATGCTGTTGTCCGAGAATGAGGTTGTCGGCAACCGAGTAGTCGAGCACGAGGCCGCGCCGGTGCCGGTCTTCGGGGATGTGCGAGAGCCCGGCATCGGCACGCGAGCGAACGTCGAGATGTGTCACGTCCCGCAGCGTGCCTGACGAGTCCGCGACTCGCACGGTGCCGCTCGCGACCGGCCGGAGGCCTGTGATCGCCTCGATGAGCTCGGTCTGCCCGTTCCCCTCGACGCCGGCGATCCCGAAGATCTCTCCGCGCGCGACGGCGAAGGACACGTCATCGACCTCGTTAGGCTTGCGCGCCGATGCAACGACCAGGTTCGATACGTCGAGTGCTATGAGACCGGGATCCGGGCGGGTGGCCGGCGAAGCCGGGCGCGGGGACCGATCCGTCCCGGGGCCGGGCGATTCCCGATTCCCGATTCCCGATTCGCGAATGTCGAGCGCCAGCGAGACATCCCGTCCGACCATCATCCGCGCAATCGACCGCGGCGTCGCATCGCTCGTCCTCGTCCGCCCCACCGTCCGGCCGGCGCGCATGACCGTGATCGTCTCCGAGATCTCGATCACCTCGTCCAGCTTGTGCGTGATGAGAATGACCGTGCCCCCGTCATCGCGGAGGTGCCGGAGTACCTTCCACAGCTCGCGAACTTCGGGCGGCGAGAGCACCGCCGTCGGCTCGTCCAGGATCAGTACCTGCGCGCCGCGGTATAGCGTCTTGAGGATCTCGACCCGCTGGGCCTCGCCCACCGAGAGGTCGGACACGAGCCGGGATGGCTCGACGCGGAGCCCCGTCCGCTCGCTCAGCGCACGCACCTCGCGCTCCGCGCCATCTCGATCGAGCGACCACCCGCGCTTGAGCTCGCGGCCGAGCACGAGATTCTCGGCGACTGTCAGCGTGGGCACGAGCATGAAGTGCTGATGCACCATGCCGACGCCGGCATCGATCGCCTCACGGGTAGACCATCCCGTCACGTCGCGAAGCGTGCCTCCGGTGGCTACCTCGACTCGGCCACCGTCCGGCGGGTACAGGCCAGCGAGCACGCGCATGAGCGTCGACTTCCCCGCGCCGTTCTCTCCCACGAGGGCGTGGATCTCTCCCGGAGAAACCTCGAGATCGGCGCCTGCGTTCGCGATCACCGGACCAAAGCGCTTCTCCACCGATGTCATCCGGACCGCGACGGGTCGCGTCATCGGGTGCTCGGCACGTCGATCTTCCCAGCGATGATCTGCCCGGCGAGGTCCTGCACCCGGGCGCGAACCGCATCGGGAATCAGCGGTTTGTTGTTCGCATCGTAGACGTAGCCGACACCGCCCTCGGCGAGACCGAACTGATAGATCCCGCCCTGAAACGTGCCGTCCTTGGCTCGTCGGATCGCGTCGTACACTGCGGCGTCGACGCCCTTGACCATCGACGTCAGGATGAAGCCCGGCGCCTCGGCGTACTGGTCGGCGTCCACTCCAATCGCCAGCTTCCGCGACGATCGAGCCGCCTCGAACACGCCGAGTCCGGTGGATCCCGAGGCGTGAAAGATGATGTCGACCCCCGACTGGTACTGGCTCAGGGCGAGCTCCTTCCCGCGGCCGGGGTTACGAAACGCTTCCGGGGTGACGCCGGCGTATTGCGCAATCACCGTACAATCCGGGCAGACGTGCTTCACGCCAGCACGGTAGCCTGCCTCGAACTTGTGGATGAGCGGGATGTCCATTCCGCCAATGAACCCGACGCGCTTCGAGTCGCCGACGAGTGCCGCGAGCGCGCCGACGAGAAACGAGCCCTCCTCCTCGCGGAATTTGAGGGCGGCGAGGTTAGGCGGAGGCTGGACCGCGTTGCCCTGGGCGTCAGTCGCCACGGCGTAATCGACGCCGGCGAATTTGACGTTCGGGTACTCCGTCGCGAGCTGCGTCAGGTCGTCGGTGAAGATGAAGCCGACGCCGATGACGATGTCCATCCCTTCCGCCGCGAGCAGCCGAAGCCCGGCCTCGCGGTCGGACCCCTCGCCCGGTTCGATGAAGCGGACACGTGCTCCCAGGTCCTTCTCGGCGCGCTCGGCGCCGAGGTATGCGCCGTCGTTGAACGACTTGTCCCCGCGCCCGCCGACGTCGAACACGATGCCCACGTCCACCGCATCGCCGACCGGAGCTGTGGTGGCACCACCGGGACGCACAAAAAGGAGCGCGACGTGCGCTGCGAGGAGCACGCCGAGGAAAATCAGAAGCCGTCTCATCAGGCGGATAGAATCGTTCGGCGCGGCATGCCAGGCAAGGGAAGCAATGCCGCGCCGTCGGGTGAGGCGAGTGCCTCGCCCGGTCAGTCGGGGTCAGCCGCCGCGAGCTTCCAGAGCCCGTTCAACATGTCGGACGCGTAGATGAAGCGTCCGTCGAAATGCACGCCCCACACGAACACAGGCAGGTTGCCGCCCTGGAGCCCGGCTGCGATCTCGCGCCCCATCTTCCCGAGGTCGCAACGCCCGTCGGGCGATTTCTGGTCGGCCGAGCAGCTTGCGAGGTCACCGCGCACGTCGAGTGCACGGACGCCCCCATTATAGTAGGCGGCGTACAGCACCCCGCGCTCCTCGTCCATGGAGAAGTTGTGGGTGCCGGCGCCGTCGACGTGATAGAATGCGACCTCGCGCGGCGCGCTCATGTCCGAGACGTCGACCACGTGGATGTCGCCGCTGGACGAGCTCTGGGACAAGGCCGGTCCTTCCTCGCCCACGAATGCATAGCGCTTTGCGTTCGGGCCGCCTGCGGGGTCGTGGAACCACCAGACGTTGTGGGCCTCGCTCCCGCTGACCAGGGGCGAAAACGTGCGAGTGCGCACGTTCCCGATTTGTACGGGGTTCGCGGGTGACCCGCCCTGACCGCCGCCGCCGAGGTCCCAGATGGTGAGGCCGTCGTTCCACAATGCGGTGAACAGGATGCCGTCGCGCACGAAGACGTCGTGCACGAACGGGGCGCCCATCGTGCGAACGAACGCCTCGCGGGGGTTGGCCGGGTCGCTCAGGTCCACGATCACGAGTCGCGCGTCGGGCGGATCGATGGACAAGAACCCGTAGAGCGTTCCGTCGACGCGCGCGACCTCGGCGGTGTGGACGCCGTTCGTGGTGTTGGGTGTCTCGTAGCGCGTGATGCGTGTCGGCTTCAGCGGGTTCGCGAGGTCGTAGATGACGATCGACCCGTTCTGGCGCTCGGTCGCGACGACGAGCAGGCGTCCGTCATCGGAGACTTGAATGTCGCCAAGCGTCGTGGCGTTCTCGACGATGAGCGAGTCGACGAGCTCCGGCGAGTCACTATCGATGCGCCAGATGTGCACGGCGTTGCCGACCTGGACGCCGCGCGAACCCCAGGATGACGTGTAGGCCACGTCCCCGTGCGTCCATACCTCTGCCATGAACCGGTCGGTCATGTCGCCGCGACCGACGATGGAGAGGGCGGGTCCGGTGAACGGCGTTGGGCCGCTCGCGGAGTCGGAGTCGCAGCCCGAAACGAGGGCGACTGCGAGCGCGGCGAGGCACGAGCTGACGACGGAGCTGACGGATCTAGGCATAGGCACTCTCGAGTAGTTGTGTCATTCGACTGCGGCGCTGCGCGCCTCCGCTCGGAATGACACGAGGCTAGTGGGCATGCGGTGAGCTCGATGCGTTAGGCAGCCCTGCGCCATAGCGCCCCATGCGATGGAGCGCTGGCCCGACCCCGAATCGCGCCCCGAGGGACACGGACCAGATCGAGGTGGAACCGTAGAACTCGCGTGGCACGAACGCCGTGGGCGTGAGCTCCTCGGTCGGACGCGAGAACGAGACCTCGGCGAACGGTGCAACGTCCAGCGGGCCAAGCGAGCGAGTCACGCTCGCCGCGAGCGTTCCGATCTGCCACCGGGTGATGCCGATGATGCCGAGGTCGGTCGGTGTTCGTGACACGCGGAACGGGTCGAGCAGCCGTTGCTCTTCCGGCCGCGTCGTGGTCTCGTACCGCCCGGCGAAGGTGACTGGGCCGGCGGCCATCGCCGCTTCCCCGAGGACCGACGTGAACGAGTTCGTTCGCAGGTCGCCTAACAATGCGTCGGTCCGTGCCCACTCGAGCAGGCCACCGCGAACGCGACCGGTGGGCCGGTCGAAGCGTATTGCAGCGCTCCACTTTCGTTGATCGAGCCCCGCACCGCCCGCAAGCTCGGGCGACGTTACGAACGCGTAGCTCCCCTGCAGCTCGACCGGGCGGATCGGCGTGTATGTCGCTCTCATCGACCATGAGTCACCAAACCGGCTCGCGTCCGGAGGTGCGCCGGCGCTCAGGGGCTCGTCGCCGTTGAACACGGCGGCCTCGAGTGCGATGGGGCCGTACTGCACGGCGCCAATGGCCACGTAGCGCTCCAGGATCTGTGCCAGGTGGTGATTCGCCGGGTACATCGCGAAAGGGCGCATCATCGGGTCATCGGTGCCGAAGGGCACGAACCCTTTCCCCGCCGTGAGTGATACCCGGGTTTGTCGAAATGCTCCCTGCGCGATGACGAGTGCTTCGTGCAGGTACGTGTGCGGGTGCCGCCGGTCGGCGTATCCCTCGCCGTACGCGCCGGGCGTCAACTGCCCTCGCTCGAGCGTCAGCCCCTCGAAATCGAGGGTGACCACGCCGGAGAGCGCGCCGCGAAAGACGCTCCCGTGCGCCATGATCACCGGCTGCGCCAGATACCCTTCGGTGTACGTGCGTCCCGCGACGGCGGGGTCGACGCGCGTCACGAGCCCGATCGCCTGAGCGCGCACCCCACCGGTCGCGCGTGCGCCTGACGCGGAGTCGATCATCTGTGCGCCAATCGGCGCGGCGGAGACCGCGAGCACCACAGCCACCAGCCAGCGCCGGCCAACAACCTGCACTGCTATCGGCTGCCTCGGCGTGGTCCGAGCCAGGCCGCGCGGAAGGCACGCATCGCGTCGGTCACAGCCTCGCCGGTCTGCTCGAACGGCACGAGCTCCAGCGCCGGGCTTTCGGCAAGCGTGAGCGCTTCGGTGCGCGTCTCGCCGCGCGTGGCGAACTCGATGCGCACGACGTCGCCGGGCTTATGTGCCCTCAGGAGTGCGTCGATGTCAGACTGGGCGCGCACCGGCCGGCCGTCGACGCTCACGATCCGATCGCCGCGATCGAGCCCGGCGGCGTACAGTGGAGATCCGATGAGCGTGCCCGCGACGAGCGTCGCGCCGGTGCTGTCGAATCGGATGCCCTGGATCTCGTTCCCCATCCACGCGGTGCCAGCCGCCGCCTTGCGGAGGCGGAATCCACCTCGCTCCAAGAGGCGCGCGTAGTCGGGAACGTCGCGTCCCGCGATGTAGCGGCGCACGAAGTCATCGGCCCACGCCTGATCGCCAGCCACGCGGGCGAGCACGCGGCGCACGTCCGCGAGCGTGTACGGCTTCGCCGGCGCATACGCCGTCTGATGCCGACCGAACTCCTGCCACATGGCGCGCATGAAGTCGTCGAGCGTCTTGCCGCCCGCGCGCTCGCGCAGCGACAGGTCGAGGCCTAACGCGACGACCTGGCCCCAGGTGTAGTACGAGATGAACGTGTTCTGCCTGTTCTGCGGGTCGATCGACGTCGCGGCGTCGACGAACGGGGCCTGCATACTCATCCCGATCGGCGAGAAGAAACGGCGCCCATTGCCGTTCACGACCGCATTGACCGCGCCCCCCTGCGCCCGCGCGAATGCGGCGTCGTCGGTGATGCCCGCACGTCGCAGCGTCAGCGCCCCGTAATAGTTCGTGAACCCCTCGGCGAGCCAGAGGAGGCGCGACATGTCCGCGTCCTCGAACTCGAACGGCTCGAGGTCGCGCGGCCGCAGCCGCTCCACGTTCCATGCGTGGAAGAGCTCGTGCGACGCGGTCCCGAGCGAGTTCGGCGCCGAGCCCGAGCCCGACACGACCGTCGAGTTGCGATGCTCCATGCCGTCGCCGTTCACCCACGGGAGGTAATCGGCGAGGAAGGTATATGTCCCGAAGTCGAACCGGGGATACTCACCGAACACGCCGGCCATCTCGTGCACGATGCGCTTCACGCCATCGGCGTACGCGGCCGCGTCTTCGTCGGTTCCGGCATGGTGTAGCGCGATTCTGAACGTCGCGCCAACTCCGCCGGCCGAGTCCCGCCACGTGATGAGCTCGTGGGCACTGATCTCGGTGGGACTGTCCATGAAATACTGGAAGTGAGGCGCGGTGAACGTCGCGCTCGTGGCGCTCGAATCCGCCGTGGGCTGGAGCTGCGACGCAACACGCCACGTCGGGTCCGTCCACTTGAACGTCACGCGCACCGGACGCGCATGGAGTCCGCGCGCGAACATGAACGTCGCGGGGATGTTGAGGTGCGCGTGCGTGCGGTCGATGGCGGCGTAGGTGCCGTCGGCGCGGTCGCCGAACAGTGTGTACGTCACACGCACGGTTCCGTCATGCCCGGCGACGTTCCACTGATGCGGGTTCGGTTGATCGACCTGAAGCGTGCGGCCGCGCGAGTCGAACGCCTTCACGTTGTACACGTTCTTGGCGAACTCGTGCACCGCATACCGGCCCGGCGACGAGCGGCTCATTCGAAGCTCGAGCGGTCGGGCAGGCAGCGCCGAGTACGTGGCAGCGATCTCGGCTTCATGGTGGGGGGCGTTGGGGAACGAGATCTCGTAGACGACCGGCGCGGTGGCTTGCTGGATCGCGGGTGGTGCGCCCGCCTCAACCTCGCCGCGTGGTTCGAGGGCGAGGAGCGGAGCGAGAGCGAGGGCAACAAGCAGCGAGCGATTCATATGCATGAGCTCGGGCAGGGGCTGGACCAATGGGTGCCGAAAGCTCACGTACGGGCGAGGGCAGGGAAAGCCCGCCTCGAGGCGTTCTCTCCCTACCAGCTCCCTCCGCGGCGGTCAGGGGTCGCTGAGCTCACCCTTGTCGCCGCTCGTACCGTCCGACCCGTCGTCTCGGCGCTCCGGATCGCGCTTGGCCTCCTCTGATTTCGCGAACTGCTGCTTCTCGCGCTCGAGCAGCCCCGACTTCTCCTGAAGGTCGTTGCGATCCGCGCCACCCGTTTCGGGGCGGTTGCTCGGGATGGCGTGCGATGGCTTGCCGCCCATGTCTGGTCTCCTCGGATGAGTGTGCCACGTGCACGGTCACGATCCGTGCCGCCTGTCATGCCTCGACTCCGCCGCTTCGCGGCTCCGCTCGGCATGACAAGCCCGCTTTCGGGACGATTTACGATTCCTCGACTACGCTCGGAACGACGGGCTGACCTGATCTGGCCTAACGGCACCTCCACTCGGACATCACAGCACGGCAATCGATCATCAGGCCAATCGCTCCGTCCCACTTCGTTTGCCGGCCGTCGGTGCGCCGTCTATCTGAGCAGATCAACCGAAGTGTGGAGGCACTATGCATCGAAGGCTTCGTCAGGTTCTCATCGCCGCGTCCGCATCGGCCCTACCAATGATTGGCGCGCTCGCCCAGGGGGCTGGAACGATCACCGGCACGATCACCGACCGCGCCACGCAACAACCCATCCCCGACGCGCAGGTGGTGATCGTCGGGTCCACTCGTGGCGCGCGCACCAACGACCAGGGGCAGTATCGCCTCGTGTCGGTACCGTCCGGATCGACTCGCATTCGCGTTCTGCGCCTCGGCTACGAGGCCGAGACGCGATCGCTCGACATTGGCGCTGGGCAGACCGTCACCGCCGATTTTGCCCTCGGCCAGACGGTCACGCGCCTGGACCAGGTGGTCGTCAGCGCCACCGGCGAGTCGGAGCTGCGACGCGAATCGGGGAACAACGTCGCGACCATCAACGTCGACTCGGTCCCGCGCACGGTCGTCAACGGTGTGAGCGACCTCCTGTCGTCGCGCGCGGCAAACGTCGTGGTGACGCAGACGAGCGGCACCACCGGCGGCGGATCGCGCATCCGCATTCGCGGCTCCAACAGCCTGTCACTGTCCAACGAGCCACTCATCATCATCGACGGGATTCGGGCGATCAGCGACGTCACGGGCACGACCATCAGCATCGGCGGCCAGAACCCGAGCCGGCTCGATGACCTCAATCCCGAGGACATCGAGGACATCGAGATCATCAAGGGACCGGCCGCGGCGGCGCTTTACGGTACGGCGGCCGCGAATGGCGTTGTCCAGATCACGACACGGCGCGGCCGGTCGGGCAGGACGCGCTGGACCGCGTACGCGGATGGCGGCAGTCTGCGCGAGGTAACGGCATTCCCCGCGAACTTCGGCAGCGTCGGCCTAACGCCGAGCGGTCGCCGCACGATCTTCTGCACGCTCGAGAGTCAGGTCGCGGGCGACTGCACCCCGAAAGCGGATTCGTTGCTCAGCTTCAACCCGCTCGAGGCGTTCGGGCCGTTCGTCGATGGGTGGAGAAGCCAGTACGGGGCGAGCGCGTCGGGAGGTAACGAGCTTCTGCAGTACTACCTGGGCGCAGACTTCGACCGCGAGCAGGGCGTGTACCCGAACAACGAGGCGCGCCGCCGCGGCGTTCGCGCGAACCTCACCGGGCAGCTCAACACCAATCTCGACGTGGGCGTCCGCGCGGGCTACAACCAGGCGCGTCTCAAGCTCCCGCAGAACGACAACAACGACCTGAGCCCCATCGCGAACGGGATCTTCGGGAGCGCACAGGACGACCCCGATCTTCACGGGTACCTGTTCTACCCGGTGGATGTGATGAACGCGATCTACACCGCGCAGAACGTCGACCGGATGACGCTTTCGGGGAATGGCAACTGGCGTCCGCTCCCGTGGCTGAGCGTCGTCGGCGTGACGGGCCTCGATTACGCCGGACGCACGGACCTGCAAGTCATTCAGCCCGGGTTGATTCCCGACCCGGACCGGCGGGCGATCGGCAATGCGACGTCGAACCCGTACAGCTTCTGGACGTACACGGGCAACGTGAACGCGACCGCGTCGTACACCCTGGCGCCGGCGCTCACCGCGTCCACGTCACTCGGCGGGCAATACAACAAGGAAACGGTCAACGGCACGCAGGCGGCAGGCGAAGGGCTCGCGTCGGGCACGAGCTCGGTGGCCGGCGCCACGGTCGCGTTTTCGGCGACGCAGCAGAACACCGACGTCGTCACACTCGGCGGCTACGTGCAGCAGAAGCTCGCATGGCGCGACCGCCTGTTCCTCACGGCGGCCGTACGCGGCGACGACAACAGCGCGTTCGGTGAGGACTTCCAGCTCGTCACGTACCCGTCGGTGAGTCTATCCTGGGTCGTCGGCGACGAGACGTGGTTCCCGCAGGTGCCGGGGGTGAGCGCATTGCGCCTTCGCGGCTCGTTCGGTCAGTCGGGGCAGCGCCCCGGGTTCCGCAACGCCGTCTCGTTCTACCAGGCCGTCGGCGTTAGGCGCGACGCGGGCGACGTGGGCGGCGTGGAGCTCGGCGCGAACATCGGCAACGCCGACCTCAAGCCCGAGCTGTCGTCCGAGTTCGAGGGCGGCCTCGACGTCGGGCTCTTCGATAGCCGGCTCTCGCTCGAGCTCACGTATTACAACAAGTCCACGCGCGACGCGCTCATTCAGCGTCAGCTCGCGCCGTCGACGGGCGCGCAGACGCAGTTCGAGAACCTCGGCGAGGTCACCAACAAGGGCTTCGAGGGGACACTCAACGCGCTCGTGCTCGACCTCGACAACGTGAAGTGGAACGTCACGGTCAACGGATCGGTGAACAGTAACCGGCTGGTCACGCTCGGCGCCGGCGTCGATACGATCTTCTTCGGCCTCGGCGCCGTGGACGGCAACTCGATCCAGCGGTTTGTCGAGGGGCGGCCCGTTGGCGGCTACTGGCAGCGCCCGCTGCTCTCGTGGGCGGACAAGGACGGTGACGGCATCATCAGCCCGTTAGGCTGCGGACCGACGTCGGCCGGCGACACGCCCGACTGCGAGGTCTCGCTCGGCGATAACTCGGTGTACCTCGGCCAGCCGCTCCCGCGGCGCGAGCTCACGCTGAACACGAACGTCACGCTGTTCAAGTACCTCCGCGTCGGCGGCGTGGTCGATCACCGCGGTGGCTACCAGCTGTACAACGCCACCGAGCAGTTCCGCTGCGTGATCTTCGTGACGTGTCAGGCGGCGTTCGACCGCAATACGCCGCTCGAGCTGCAGGCGAAGCGCATGGCGTCGGTGATGGGAACGGACGCCGGCTACGTCGAGGACGCGTCGTTCGTGAAGCTGCGCGAGCTCTCGGTCACGCTGCTCGCGCCGACCGACTGGGCGCGTCGGCTGCGGGCGTCGGGGCTCTCGCTCACGCTCGCCGGCCGCAACCTGGCCACGTGGACCGATTACACCGGGTTCGATCCCGAGCTGAACTTCAACGGCACCTCGAACTACTCGACCGCCGACTTCCTCACGCAGCCGCCGGTCCGGTACTTCACGGCCCGTCTGTCCGCCAGCTGGTAACCCGCCGATTTCACTCGAGGATTCACATCGATGATTCGCTTTCAGACCTCGCGCGCGCGGTCGTACCTGCTGCAGGCGGCCCTGCTTGGCGCCTCCCTCGCGGCCGTCGCGTGCGACCCGAGCCGAGCGCTCGATGTCGATGACATCGACGTCGTGTCGCCCGGTCAGCTCAACGACAAGTCGTCGTTGCCGACGCTGCGAAACGGCGTGCTGTCGACGTTCCAGCTCGCGTTCAGCGGTGGCGCCGACCTCGCGAACGGCGGCCACGAAGGACAGGTCACGATCTCGGGCCTCCTGGCCGACGAGTTCCTCAACGCCGAGAGCTTCCCCGATCGGATTGCCGTGGACATGCGCGACATCCTGCCATCGAATGGGTCGCTGCTCGCGCTCTTCCTGGACCTGAGCCGCGCCCGCGCCACCGCTGATTTCGCGTCGGCGCAGTACAACCGTCTCGATGAGGGCGCCGAAGGACAGTCCGAGGTGCTCAGTGTTGCCGGGTTCTCGTACATTCTCTTTGCCGAGAACTACTGCTCGGGCGTTCCATTCAGTCGCCTGACCGAAACCGGCGCCATCGAGTACGGCGACCCGCAGACGCGCGATCAGGTGCTCGAGATCGCCGTGGCGAAGCTCGATTCGGCCATCGCGATCGCTACGGCCAACGAGAACGACGATCTCGCACAGCTGGCGCTCGTCGGCAAGGCGCGCGCATTGCTCGACCTCGGGCGCTTCGCGGACGCCGCGGCAGCGGCGGCGGAGGTCGACACGGACTTCGAGTTCGCGATCCGCAGCTCGGCCAACAGCCTCCGCCAGAACAACGGCATCTGGAACTACACGGCGAACACCTTCGCGTTCAGTGTGCCCGATCGCGAGGGCGAGAACGGGTTGCCGTTCCTGAGCGCGAACGATCCGCGACTGGACGTCGTTGCCACGGGGCAGACCGGGTTCGACCGCGCGACGCCGTTCAACCTGCAGCTCAAGTATCCCGATCTCGAAGCCGATGTGCTCCTCGCGTCCGGCATCGAGGCACGACTTGTCGAGGCCGAGGCGGCGTTACGTAGCGGGTCGGCGGGGCAGGCGTTCACGATCCTGAACGCGCTGCGCGCGCTTGGCGGCCTCTCGCCGGTTTCGGACCCAGGGTCGGAGTCCGCTCGCGTCGACCTGCTCTTCCGCGAGCGCGCGTTCTGGATGTGGGGCACCTCGCACCGCCTGGGCGACATGCGGCGGCTCGTACGCCAATACGGGCGCAGCCAGGACACGGTCTTTCCGGTTGGCGAGTACCACAAAGGCGGCAACTACGGGTCGGACGTCAACATCCCGATTTCCAGCGACGAGCGGAATAACCCCAAGTTCACGGGATGTCTGGACAGAAATGCATGACCTGAGCTGGTAGCTGGAACTGGTTGCCGCAGGACTGCAGGAACTGCGCTCGTTAGCTGTTAGCTGGAACTGGTTGCTGCAGGACTGCAGGAACTGCGCTGGTTAGCTGTTAGCTGGAACTGGTTGCTGCGGGGTTTTAAAGGCGGAAACCCTCGGGAGGCCTCCGTATGGTCAAGGGGCTTCCCGAGGGTTCTCGCTTTTCACCCTGCAGCAACCAGTTCCAGCTAACAGCCACCAGCGTGGTTCCGGTAGTCCATCTAACAGCGACCAGCACTTTCTACCTAACGAACAACTACCCACCCAAGATGAACAGGCTAAGGCTCTACCTCGATGAGGATGATGAGGAGCCGCTGATGCCGGAGGGAGATTACTGGGTCGTCGAGACCGACTCGGCCTACTGGATCGTCTCGCGCGACACCGCGCGCGCCATCGGGCGCGCGCTCGACCGCCTCTGGCGTCCGCGTTGGATCGTCTTTCAGGACCTCACTGGCGGATCGCGCCGCTTGCGCACGAAGAGCATCGAGTGCGTGTTCGAGAGCACCGCGGAGCAGCGGGCCATCCGGCGCGCGTTCGACCGCGAGCGCCAGCGTGAAGAGAAGGCGGACCGCCGGCCGTGGGAGGAGGACTGACCATGGCCACGGTCTTCCGCTGGAACATCACGCGGCGAGAGCAGCTCGGCAGGCTCGTTGAAGGTGAGCCTGCCGAGAGCTACCCGGAGTTCCTCGAGGATCTCCGGCGCTGCTGCGCGCGCGTCATCGCCATGGCGGGTGACTCGCGGCTCGTGTTCGTTGGGCGCTCGCCGGAGAGCCTGTACGATTATCTCACCGGCGCGCTCGCCGACACGTCGTGGGCGGACAGGCTCGCGATGCTCAACGTGTCGCTGTGGGCGTTCGGGCGCTTCGATGACACGTCACCGACGGCTGCAGGCTGCGACGCGATGCGAGCGCAGCTCGCGGACGTCGGGCTCGCGCCGGCACGGATCGCGGCGAGTCCCCGGCCGATCGCGCTGATCGATCTGGTATCGTCAGGAGGCACGCTCGGTACTCTTGTCGAGCTGCTGATTTCGGAGGCGGAACGCGCCGGCGTCGACGTCCGCGCTGTACGGCGGCGGCTCAGAATCGTCGGGATCTCTCAGCAGGAGACGCCGCATCCGAGGACGTGGCGTTGGCGGACGCACACGCAGTTGGCGGTCGCGTTTCGTCCGAGCGCCGTGAAGGGTGTGTCGATCCCGCCCCAACTCTGGGACTTCCTCGGCAATACGCAGAAGAAAGTTGCGCGGACGAACCCGCCCGCACGCTGGGGCGATCCGCAGATGGCGCGTCCGCCCAGAGGCTCGGACTTTGCCGCGGCGTTGCGCTTTGCGGTGGCGTTGCACGACCTCGGTCGCACGCGCGCTGAGCGTGACGCGTTGGCCGCGCAAATCGCGACTCAGCCGGCGATGCGTTACCCCTGGTGCAGGGTGCTCGGAGCGGAGCTGCGAGGGACGACCCGGCTGAAACGTGTCGGACCCACCTTCGCGAGCAAGCGATTCATCAGGCCGGCTCGACAAAGCCGTTCGGTTCCGAAGTGATGTCAGGGAACCCCGGACTGTCGGTTCGCCCGAGAATACGATCTTATTGCGCATGTAGCAGGTGGCTCGTTTGTCGACGTAACGGTGTTCGTGCTTCGAACCCGGATCCATCCTATGCGAAACGCGTCGGTCGCCCCGTTGTTCCTCGCCGCTGCTCTCGTCGGCTGCTCGGACGATATCGTGTATCGGGACCGAGAGCCGTTCAACCCGCCGCCGGCCGCTGCCGCAGGATTCCTCGGCTACTACGACGCGGCCGACAAGCAGACCACCTGCGGCAACTGCCACGTCGATTACCAGGCGCGGTGGAGCGGGACGGCCCACGCGACTGCCTACAACACGCTGAACGCGAACCCCGCCAAGCGTGACGAGTGCTTCACGTGCCACACCGTGAACGGGAACGGGAACGCGGCGAGC
>DASURJ010001159.1:0-6045 GCA_036280115.1 Gemmatimonadaceae bacterium | reverse complement strand
TTCAGCCGCTCGACGATCCCGAAGCGCGCCCGCATCGGCGGCGTCAGCATGCCGAAGCGCGTGGTCGCGCCGATGAGCGTGAACCGCTCGATCGGCATCGTGATCGTCTGCGCCTTCGGCCCCTCGCTCAGCCGGATGTCGATCTTGTAGTCCTCCATCGCCGGGTAGAGGAACTCCTCGATGACGGGGCGCAGCCGATGGATCTCGTCGATGAAGAGGATGTCGCCCTCGCGCAGGTTCGTGAGCGTGCTCACGAGGTCGCCCGGCTTCTCGAGCGCCGGCCCGGAGGTCGTGCGGATGTTCACGCCCAGCTCGCGCGCGATGAGCTCGGCGAGCGTCGTCTTGCCCAGCCCCGGCGGGCCGAAGAAGAGCGTGTGATCGAGCGGCTCGCGGCGGGTGAGCGCGGCGTCGATGTAGATGCGAAGGCTGTCCTTCACCTTCTGTTGCCCGATGAACTCGGCCAGGCGCTGTGGGCGGAGGGAGAGCTCTACGGGCCCTTCCTCGGCGAGCTCTTCGGGGGTCGTTACTTCGCGTGGGGACATCGGCTATAAACGTCGCAGGGTGAGCGGCAAATTTAACCGAAGAAACACCGACCGCCACGACCAGTCCTTCACATCGCGCCTGGTTGGCATCGCCCCGGATCGGCACCGCGGCAGGTCGGCGGCGCGTCGCGTCTCCGGCGGCTGGCTGCTCCGCGCCCGTCGGCCGGCGGACCACGTGCGTCGCGTGGTCGAGTGGTGGGTTGTCCCGCCGGGCGCGGCGCCTCGCAGAGGCCGCCTACGACGCCCCGCGCCCGCCTCCCACACGCTCGGCGTTAGGCTCGGGCCACCGCCCTGGGCGAGCCCCAGAACCGCTGTGCGCGCAGCCGTCACCTGACTGCCGCGTTGGTGGTGATCAGGTCGTTGAAATCAACGACGTAGCGCCACCAATCGTTGAGGCGACCGTCGGCGTTCGTCCCGGCGGCTCTGGGGAGGCGACGGAACCACCAGCGCATGTACTCCCGATGGTAGTCCGGGCCACCCCAGGTCTTCGCGGTGACGCGCTTTCGCGCGCCGGTGAGGTTCGGGTAGCGGAGCCAGTCGTCGGCGTCACTCTCCACGGCTCTCGGGTTCGCATAGTCGTAGTCCGACGTAGCGTTAGGTGGGTAGTGACAGCTCCCGGCGCCCGCTCGGCCGCCGGATTGATGTGCGTTTGCCGCGAACCGAGCCCATGGCGTGGTGAGCGACTCGGCCTGCCAGCCGCCATAAACCCGCGCCATCGTCGCCTCGATACGGTGACAGAGGTTGTGCAGCATCTCGGCGACTCCGCGCTCGCTGTTGAAGCCCATGATCGCGAACGCTCGCCTGGCCGGCACACCGGTGAACGCTTCGCCGTTGATTTCGAATGCGCCCGGCCCGGCCATCGCCGACTCGAAGTAGCCGAAGTACGGCCCCCCGAAGAGCCAGACTTCATCGATCGAGCCGATATCGATGAGCGGGACGACACCGTAGCGCGTGAGCGTGCCTTCGTAGTCGAGGCCATCGGGATCGTGACACTGCCGTCCATCGGCGAGGCACGCGGCGTATGTGGCGGGCGTGTACCGAAACCCGTCACGCTTCGGCGGAAACTCGTCGATGGTCCGCCATTCCACGATGTCGTACCGCATGCGGCCCCCGCTCGCTTCGGCCACGTCCCGCATGTAACCGGCGGCCAGCGTGCGCGGTGCGTTCCACCCGAACGCCTGGTGCGTGCGTCGCCCGCCGCTGTCAGCGATGACGGGGTCGAAGTCGAGGACCAGGACGTGCACTGGCGGTGGGGAGCTCGAGGCGTTCCCGGACCCGATAGCCGACGGGTCGACGCCCGAGCGGCGGGAAACCGCGCGCGGGGTGAACAGCACGAACAGAATGGCGATGATCGCGCCCATGACGCCGATCGCTGCCGCAGATCGGACAAGTTTCGTCGCCACGGATCCCCGGCTCCCCGTTCCCGGCTTGTCCTGAGCGGCAGCGACGGCTCGTCCCGTTCCCGGTCGGCTACACGCGCGCCGTGAGCCCTAACAATCGCTCCGCGGCCTGGTCCAGCGTCTCCTGCTTCTTGCAGAACGCGAACCGGATCATCGACTTCCCGCGCCCGGCGCCCGCGTGATAGAAGCTCGACCCCGGAACGCCCGCCACTCCGATCTCGGCGGCCATCCACTTGGCGAACTCCGTGTCGTCCCGGTCGCTGAGTGCCGAGAAGTCAGCGAGCACGTAATAGGCGCCCTCGGGCAGCGAAAACGTGAATCCCGCCTCGGCCAACACGGGCAGCAGGGAATCGCGACGCGCCCGGTAGTCCAGCGCGAGATGGTTGTAGTAGGCGGCGTCGAACGCCATTCCCACAGCCGCCGCCGCCTGAAGGGGTGCTGGAGCGCCGACGGTCAAGAAGTCGTGCACCTTCCGAATCGCGACGCTCTCACGCTCCGGTGCGATCGCGTAGCCGAGACGCCACCCGGTGCAGCTGAACGTCTTCGAGAGGCCGGAGATGGTGACGGTCCGCTCGCGCATGCCCGGCCACGTGGCGAGCACGTGATGTCCGCCCGCATAACGAATGTGCTCGTAGATCTCGTCGGTGATCGCCCAGACGTCATGCTCGATGCAGAGCTCGGCGATGACGCCGATCTCCTCGCGCGTGAGCACGCGCCCGGTCGGGTTGTGCGGCGTGTTGACGACGATCGCCTTCGTCTTCTCGTTGAACGCCGCGCGCAGCACCTCGGGGTCGAAGCGCCATTCGGGCGGCTCGAGCGGAACGTAGCGCGGCGTTGCCGAGGCGAGAATCGCGTCGGGCCCGTAGTTCTCGTACCACGGCTCGAAGACGATGACCTCGTCGCCCGGATCGATGAGGGCGAGGAACACGGCGGCCATGGCCTCGGTCGCGCCGCACGTCACCGTGATCTCGCGTTCAGGATCCACCGGCATGTTGTACCACCGGCGGTACTTCTCGGCGATACCGAGACGCAGGGCAGGGGCACCCCATGTGATGGCGTACTGGTTCAAGTCCCCGTGGATGGCGGCGCACGCCGCCTCCTTCATGGCTTCCGGCATCGGAAAGTCGGGGAACCCCTGGGCGAGGTTGATCGCGCCGTGCTGCTGAGCGACGCGCGTCATCTCGCGGATCACCGATTCGGTGAATGTCGCGGTTCGAGAGGCTGGCATGCGGGGAAGGTGGAGATGCAGCCGTCCCCAGACAAGGGAGCGTCGCGCAGCCCCTCCCGGCCCGTTACGCTCCGCCGGACCGTCACGCAGTTGCCGGGCGACACGACGCGCGGCATCGTGGTCCGCGTGACGGACCCGTGTTACAACCCACGCATCCGGACGATCGCCCGGCGAGTGCTACCGCTGCTGTACATCGGCAGCACCGTCGGCTGCCCGTGCTGCGACGGGACGTTTCGAACGTTCATCAGTCGCTGGAGCGATGACCGGCTCTGTCCGCGGTGTCTGTCGCTCCGCCGGCATCGCGCGCTCTCGCTCTTCCTCCTGGAGCACCTGGGCGCCGCAGACGGCCGGCGTACGCTCCTCCACTTCGCTCCCGAAGAAGGGCTGGCCGCGAAGCTCCGGGCGATTCCGAACGTCGACTACGTGAGCGGCGACCTCGATCCGCGGTCACCCGCACTCGTGAACTTCGACATCACCGCCATCCCGTTCCGGGACCGGTCCGTGGACGTCGTGGTGTGCAGCCACGTGCTCGAGCACGTGACGAACGACCGGCTCGCCATGCGCGAGCTGCACCGCGTGCTCAGGCCGGACGGGTGCATGTACACCATGCACCCGGTCTATCGCGGGATCGCCACGACGATCGAGGACCCCGGCGTCACCGACCCCGACGAACGACGTCGCCTGTTCGGCCAGATCGACCACGTCCGGAAGTACTCCCTCGATGACTTCATCGCGCGGCTCGGCGCGGCCGGCTTCGACGTGACTGTCGACAATGCGAGCGCCAACCTCAGCCCCGATCGCCGCGAGTACTATGGGGTGCGTGACGTCGAACGCGTCTTCGTTTGCCGTCCGCGGAGCTCAGGGCCGCGCTCGTCTGCCATCGAGGTATCGAAACCCGAATGACTGTCTACTAGCCTGCGTGTCTCGCCAGCCCCAGACTATTCGCGAACCCTGCCTCCAGCGTCTGCCCTATGCCTAACGGTGTCGCCTTTCGTCGCCCGGCTGCGGCCATATCGGTCCTGCTGCCTGTACTCCTCATCTCGTCCGCGCCCCGCGGCGTAGCCCAGTCCGCTCGGCCGGCGACGGGCGTATCCGGCCGGCCGCTCGCCATCGAGGACTTCTACCGACTCGAGAGCGTCGGCGCGCCCGAGCTCTCGCCCGACGGACGGTGGGTTGCCTATACGGTCGCGACGCGGGTCGAGGCGACGAACGCCGAAACGAGCGCGGTGTGGCTGGTCGCCGCCGACGGATCGGCCGCCGCCCGGCGCGTGAGTAGCGAAGGGACGAACGCCGGGACGGTTCGATGGTCGGACGACGGAACGCTCCTGTTCGTCGCGAACGCGAAGCCCTGGCGGGTCGATCCCACCAGACCCGACAGAATCAGCGAGGACACGGCGCGTGCGAGCGGGGACCGCGGCAGAAGGGGAGAACGCGCGGTGCTCGTGAGCCCCGATGGGAGATGGACCGCTGCGGTGCGCGACACGCCCGCGCCCGGGCGCGAGATCACTCATGCGTCGGATTTCGAGCGCCGCCACGAGGAGCGCTTCAAGGGGTCGCGGTTCGACTGGCTCGACTTCCAGCGCGACGGGCAGGCGTTTCCGGTTCCGAACCGGGTCGATCCCCGGACGAATCCGCCCCAGGAGATCGTTCTGCTGCCTAACGGTGGAGGCGCCGAGCGGCCGCTCACGCGCCTGGGGCTCCGTCCGGTCGGCGCCGCGTGGAATCGCGACGGTTCGCGCATCGTCTTCACGGCCGACTCGGGCTACCGCGATGAGCGCCTCTACGCCGCGAATCAGGTCTACACGGTGACGCGTGACGGCGTCGCGCGCCGCGTGACGACCGACGACGACTACAACCACACGAACGCCCGCTTCTCACCCGACGGGCGCTGGATTCTCTTCACGCGCCAGCTCTCCACCAACGCGGTCATCCGGCAGAAGCTGAACCACGGCGGCGCGACCGACCTCGTGGTGGTCCCTGCCGACGGCGGCGCCGAGCGGGTCCTCACGGCGGGCTGGGACTACCTGCCGAGCAACGCGCAATGGAGCCCCGACGGGCGCTTCGTCTACTTCACGGCGGGCATTGGCGGTGCGGTGCATCTGTTTCGCGTGGCGGCCGCTGGCGGGGACGTCGAGCAGGTCACGAAGGGCGAGCGGCGCATCACCGGCCTGAGCTTCGACCGCGCCTTCACACGCGTGGCCTACGCGGTGGGGCGCATCGAGTCGCCATCGGAGATCTACTCGGCGAACATCGACGGTTCTCAGGAGCGGCAGCTGACGCACGTGCACGACGCGTTCGTGCGGGAGATCGCGTTGAGCAAGGCGGAGCGGCTGGAGTTCCCGAGCAAGGACGGCACGCCCATCGAAGGGTGGCTGTTGTATCCGTACGGCTACCGGGCGGGCGGTGGTCCGTACCCGCTCGTCGTGAGCAACCACGGTGGCCCGCACTCGGCCGACGGCTATACGTTCGACTTCAAGAACCAGTACTTCGCCGCGAACGGGTACTTCGTGCTCGAGGTCAACTTCCGGAGCTCGACCGGCTACGGGGAGAAGTTCCTCTGGGCCACGTGGGGCGCGTGGGGCACGAAGGATGGTGAGGACGTGATGGCGGGGATCGACTACGTGTTGGGCAGATACCCGGTGGACCGCAACCGCGTCGCGACCATCGGTCACTCGTACGGCGGGTTCATGACGAACTGGCTCATCACGCAGTACCCGGACCGCTTCGCGGCGGCGATCCCCGGGGCCGGCATCGTGAACTGGGTGAGTGACTACGGTACCGCCGACATCGCCCGCACCAAGGAGACCGAGTTTTTCGGGACCCCGTGGGAGGACAGGGCGCGGGAGATCATGATCCGGCAGTCGCCGCTCACCTA
>DASURJ010001158.1:0-5217 GCA_036280115.1 Gemmatimonadaceae bacterium | reverse complement strand
GGCGAACATGCTCCCGTTGCTCGGCGTACGGCCCGTGCTCGGCCGCCCGGTGTTGCCCGAGGACACGAAAGTGGGTGCCTCGAAGGTCGCGATGCTGGGCTACGGATTCTGGCAACGCCGCTTCGGCGGTTCGCGTGACGTCATCGGGCAATCGATCACGCTCAGCGGTACGCCACACACGATCATTGGCGTGATGCCGCGCGACTTCGCAACGCCGTTCATGGAGGGCGCTCGGCAACTCTGGCTTCCCCTCGAGGACGACCCGACGGACGCCGGTACTCAGGCCATCGCGAAGATTCGTCGTGGCTACACGCAGGCGCAGGTGGACCGGGAGCTCACCGATGTGATCAAGGCGCTCGCGGTGGACAACCCGCAGTACAGGGAATGGACTGGAGCCGCGAAGCGCCCGCAGGACTACCTTGGGTCGGCGACGCACGACACGCTGCTCGTGCTCATGGCCGCCGTGAGCATGGTGCTGCTCATCGCATGCGCCAACGTGGCGAATCTCCTCCTTGCCCGTGCGGCGACGCGCGAGCGCGAGTTCGCGATCCGCGCGGCTCTCGGTGCGGGACGCTGGCGGCTGATTCGCCAGCTGCTGACCGAGAGCAGCCTTCTGGCCCTGGCCGGCGGGGCGTTAGGTCTCTTCGTCGCGCACCGCGGCCTCGACGCGATCATCGCGCTCCGCCCCGATCGACTCGCCGAGTTGGATGAGGTGAGATTGTCGCCGACGGTCCTGGGGCTCAGTCTCGGACTCACGATGTGCACGGGCGTCCTGTTCGGGCTTGCGCCCGCTCTGTTCGCCGCGGCGCGCGACGTCGGTGATGCGCTGAAAAGCGCGACGCGATCCGCCGCCGGTCACATGGGGGCGCGCCGGTTCCGAAGCATTCTCGTAATCGGCGAGGTGTCGCTGTCGGTCCTGCTGCTCATCGGGGCGGGGCTGCTGGTCCGAACGATGGTGAAGATGCAGCGTGCCGATATCGGGTTCGAGTCGGCCGGACTGGTGTCGGCGCGAATCGACCTCCCCGAAGCGCGGTATACCACCCGCGAGCAACGGCGCGCGGTATTCGCCCAGGTGTTGGAACGGGTTCGTGCGATCCCCGGACTTGGCGGGGTGACGTGGTCGATGGGTGTCCCGCCACGGACCGGGATGACGTTTGGCGATCTCCAGATCGAGGGGCGCACGCTCGCGGTCAACGAACGAGTGTCAGCCTTCTGGTCGCAGTTCGTCCCGGGAGAGTACTTCGGGGTCATGCGACAGTCGGTCATCGCGGGGCGCCCCTTCAGCGCGGACTCGTCGGGCCGCGAGATCATCATCAACGAGACGATGGCTCGACAGTACTTCCCGGGTACCACCGCGGTCGGACGCCGCCTGCGGATGAGCGACAAGGGTGATTGGATCACGATCGTGGGCGTGGTGCGTGACGTCACCGTCCCGCGGACGGGAGGCAAGGCCGGCAGCTCCGCGGACCTTCAGGTGTATTTCCCGTTCGACGGCTCGTTCAGAGAGGCGACGCTCATCGCGCGCACGGGATCGATTATGGCCGACCTCCCGCGCCGCCTCTCGCGAGAAGCAACGATCGTGGATCCGGCGATTCGCGTGCGGGATGTCGCGACGGCGGACGAGGTCCTGGCGAAGGAGCTGACCGGTCCACGATTCAACATGTCGCTTCTCGTCGTGTTCGCGGGGGTGGCGCTCGTGCTGGCGACAGTCGGCCTCTACGGCGTGATTGCCTACTCGGTGAGTCAGCGCACGCGTGAGATGGGGATTCGTCTCGCCCTTGGCGCCGGACAGCCGGCGGTGCTGCGGCTCGTCATCTCGCAGGGCGTGCGCCTAACAACCGTGGGCGTGATATTCGGCCTGATCGCCGCGTCGGCCCTGACGCGGCTCATGCAGGGGATGCTCTACGGCGTCAACCCGCTCGATCCCGTGACATTCATCCTGGTAGGCGTTGCGCTCGCGCTGGTGGCGTTGCTGGCGACGTACGTCCCGGCGCGGCGAGCGACGCGTGTGGATCCGGTCGTCGCGCTGAGAGCAGAGTAGGCCGCAAGCCCTGCCAGTCTGCTCCGCAGCTGGCCGCTGGGGGCTGCTGCAGCGGCTGGGGGGGCTGGCGGCCGGGCTGCGTGCTTCGAGCTTGGCAGCAGCTGCCAGCCGCTGTCAGGAGACTTCCAGCTCGGAGCTGCAGCTAGCAACCCGCCAGCTCCCAGCTGGCCTCCCAGCTCGGAGCACTCTCAACCGCTGCAGTGATTGTTTCCCGCTCGTACCCCAAACGTCCCGCACGTCCCGAGGTCGTTTGATGGACCGTTCCACGCGTCGATATTGCACGCAGCCCGTTACCGCGCGCTAAGTCAGCGCGCCCGTGCATGGAGACCGACGTGATGATTCGACTCGCAACGATTCTCTTGACCCTGTCGGCGGCTTCGGCGGTCGCCCAACAGACACCAGCGCGACAACAGCCCGACGGCGAATGGCGAGCCTATGGGCGCGATGCGCTGGGCAGCCGTTGGTCGCCACTCACCGAGATCACGCGCGAGAACGTGGCCCGCCTCGTTCCTGCCTGGACCTATCACACTGGGGAGACGGGCGCCGAGTTCGCGACGCGCCGGCGCGAGCGATCGCTCGAGGTGACGCCACTCGTCGTCGGCGAGCGTATGTACATCAGCACCCCATTGGGCCGAGTGATGGCGCTCGAGCCGGAAACGGGACGCGAGCTGTGGAAGTTCGACCCGAAAGTCGATCGCGCGATCACGTTCGGCGACTACACGAACCGCGGGGTCTCGTTCTGGAGTGACTCGCGCGCGTCGCGTCCGGCCGCGTGCGCCGAACGCATCTTCCTCGCGACGATCGACGGCCGGCTCATCGCGCTCGACGCAGCCAGCGGCGCGCCGTGTGCCGGATTCGGCGACGCGGGCACCGTGAGCCTGCGAGCGTCGCTCAGAAACCTGCCTTCCGAGGCCGCGGAATACGAGGTCACGTCGCCGCCGGCGATTGTGAACGACATTGTCGTTGTCGGCTCCGCGGTCGCGGACAACAGCCGCTGGAACGCCGCGAGCGGCGAAGTTCGCGCCTTCGACGCGCGCACGGGCGCCCTGTTATGGACATGGGACCCCATTCCGCAGGACTCCACCGACCCCGCATGGCGCACGTGGATCGGTCCCCGCGCGCACGAGACCGGCGCGGCGAACGCGTGGAGCGTCATCGCCGCCGACCCAGAACGCGATCTCGTCTTCGTGCCCACGGGAAGTGCAAGCCCCGACTACTACGGCGGCGAACGACTCGGCGACAATCGCTACGCGAACTCGATCGTCGCCCTCCGCGCGTCCACCGGCAAAGTCGTCTGGCACTTCCAGGTCGTCCACCACGACCTCTGGGACTACGACATCGCCTCGCCTCCTGCGCTCGTGGCGCTGCGCAAGGATGGCCGCGAGATCCCCGTCGTGCTCCAGGCGACGAAGACCGGGCAGCTGTTCGTTCTCCATCGTGAAACGGGAGTCCCGGTGTTTCCGGTGGAGGAACGCCCGGTCCCGGCGAGCGACGTGCCGGGCGAACAGGCGTCGCCGACCCAGCCGTTCAACACCGTGCTACCGCCGCTGAGCCCGCAGCGCCTAACGCCTGACGATGCCTGGGGAATCACGCCGGAACATCGTGAGGCCTGCCGCGCGCGCATTGCGGGGCTTCGAAACGAAGGACCATATACGCCGCCGAGCGAGCGGGGCTCGCTCGTGTACCCATCCAGTATTGGCGGCGCGCACTGGGGTGGCGTGGCCTTCGATCCCGTCCGCCAGATCGCGGTCGTGCCCGTGAACCGCATTCCGATCGAGGTTCGGCTCATTCCGCGCGCCAAGTTCGACCGGCGTACCGTCACCGACGCGGCCGAGACGCGCGGCCCGAGCGCCCAGTACACGGACATGAAGGGAACGCCGTACGTGATGCGCCGTCAGTTCATGTTCGCGCCGGGCGGCGCGCCCTGCTCGCCACCGCCGTTCGGCTCGCTCGTGGCCATCGACCTCAACGATGGCACAAAGAAGTGGGACGTGCCGCTCGGCACGTTAGGCAGGCTGCTGCCGCCGAACGTCCCGGCGGCGGAGGCAGCGAAGCTCGGCTCGTTCAACCTCGGTGGCGCAATCAGTACGGCGGGTGGTGTGGTGTTCATCGCCGCGACGGTGGATGGTTACCTCCGCGCCTATGACATCGAGACGGGGCGGGAGCTATGGAAAGGCGAGCTGCCGGCCGGCGGAAAGGCGACACCCATGACGTTCCGCGGCCCGCGCGACGGGCGGCAATACGTCGTGATCGCGGCCGGCGGGGACAACGATACGTTCGGATGGTCCGACGCCATCGTGGCCTTTCGGCTCAGGGACGAATAGCAACAAAAAGGAGTAGCGCTGGTGGCTGTTAGCTGGAACTGGTTGCTGCGGGACTACAAGAACAACGCTGGATAGCTGTTAGCTGGAACTGGTTGCTGCAGGGTGAAAAGCGAGAACCCTCGGGATGCCCCTTTACGATAGGGAGGCTTCCTGAGGGTTCTGCCGTTAAGACCCTGCAGCAACCAGTTCCAGCTAACAGCAACCAGCGTAGTATAGGTTTGAGCCGATACCCGACCTTCCAGACCGTGATGATGTGATTCGCATTGGCCGGGTCGTTCGTTAGGGGTCCGAGTCCTAACGTATCCTTCCGTTGCCGCCGCGTATCAAGACTCGGCCCGACTCCGCCCCCCGTCCGGCATCCAGATCGCGGGTAGATCGGATGAGGGGGCTGGGGATCTGTCCGGGACCGGGACGTACCTCGTTCCAGGGCAGTGAACTGAGGGGAACTGCTAGTGGGGGCGAGGAGCGCCGTTGAGGAGCTGCTCCTCGCATCATGGAGCCCGCCCCCCTCCAAGCGAATGGCACGAGCGCCTCGTATCCCTCGGACTGGAGATTCGCCCGGAGGCCAAGGGCGAGGCCCTTCCAGGCGTTCGAAAGAGCTGCGAAAAACGCGTGAATGTCCGTCCTGAATCGCTCGACCCCGTCAAACCTCGGTCGCCGTCTGGCTGTCTCACCTTTCAGCCCACCACGGACGCCACTATGAGAATCGCACGTTTGATCGTCGCCAGCGCGCTCACTCTCCCAGCCACCGGTCTGGCTCAGGAGTACGATGCGGAGCGCAATACCACGGTCAGCGCGAGCGGCGCGACGTCGGTTCGCATCGACGCGCGCGCCGGACAGCTGAGCGTGACG
>DASURJ010001157.1:0-3042 GCA_036280115.1 Gemmatimonadaceae bacterium | reverse complement strand
CCTCGAGATCGTTCCCGACAAGCGTGGCGTTAGGCCCGACCGACTTCAACGAGCGCGAGACGACCCATTTCGGCTGGTTCCGCCACGCGGCCGCGAAGGCGTGTTCGTCCGCGCCCCATTCGGGATGATCGTCGTCCCAGTAACGCATGATCTCGTACATCACGCGACCGTACACGGCCCCCGTCTGCGCCCGAGCCTCCTCGATGAAGTGGCGGTAGAGCGTGGGGCCTGGCGCAAACGCCGTGTGATCGACGTAGCCGTGCAGGGACTGGTTCATTCCGAACACGAGCTTCGCCATACACACGTCCTTGTGTTGAGGGCCGCGCCTAACGAGCAAGCCCCATGCGCCGCAGGAGCGGCTGCCAGCGGGCGTCGGCGTGTAGCGGCTCGAACGCCGGCGTCACCGCGACGCCGTCCATGAAGGATGCGCGGTTGGCAAGTCCCCGCTCGAGCCAGTCAAAGGCAATATCGACCTCTCCGAGCCCCGCGAACGCCATCGCGAGGTGGAAAGGAAGCACGTGCGGTTGCGTCGCCGGGGTCACCAGCTCGCTGACGATGCGCCTCGCCTCGTCGCGGCGGCCGGTTACTGCGTAGCCGTACGCGAGGTGCGCCTGGTCGCGCGGGCCGCTCAACTCCGCGGCACGAGTGAAGGCGCCGATCGCCTCCTCATGCATACCCTTCAGCAGGTACGCATGCCCCAGCTGCTGGTAGGCGATACCGTGGTTCGGTAAGAGTTCGACCGCCTCCTGGAGGTGGGGGATGGCGTCATCCGGGCGGCGTGCGTTGACGTAAACGCGGCCGAACAAGTGGGCGACGTGAGGCGCGAGCGGATCCATCGTCCGCGCCAGCGTCATCTCGGCCAATGCCTCGTCGAACCGCCCCTGGTCCTGGAGGCAGACGGCGAACATGTAGTGCGCAGGCGGGTGACTCGGGTCGAGCGCGATCGCGCGTCTGAACTGTCGCTCTGCGGTCGCCCAGTCGAATTCGTAGACGAACGAGATATGCGCCAGCGACACGTGAGCTTCGGCGAGCTCGGGGTCGAGCTCCAGTGCCGCGAGGGCGGCCGCTTTCGCCTTCGTGAACTCTTCGTGCGCGGGTCCGAAGCCGAAGACCGCGAGAATCGTGTGAGCGTCGGATAGTCCCGAGTAGGCGCGCGCGAACGTGGGGTCGAGCACCGTCGCGCGCGCGAAGTACTCGGCGGCCCTCTCGAGCGCGTCCCTCGTCGTCGGGTTTCGCCAGAAGTGACGCCCCTTGAGGTAGAGCTCGTACGCCTCGAGACTGGCGGGAGGGCGGGCGACGAGATTCGCGCCACCCTGCTCGAGCAGCCCGACCCTCGCGCTCAGCGCGGCGACGATCGCTCGCGCAATGTCCTCCTGGACGGCGAACACGTCCGCGAGCTGTCGGTCGTAGGTGTCGGTCCAGAGGACGCCGTCATCGGCGGCGTTGACCAGCTGCGCGCTCACTTTGAGCCGCTGGCCGGCGCGGCGCACGCTTCCTTCGAGGACGGCGGTGACGCCTAACGTGTCCGCGATCGCTCGTGCCGCCAGGTTTCGTCCTTTCAGCGCGAACACGGATGTGCGCCCTGCAACCTTCAAGCCCGCAACTTTACCGAGCGCGCTGATCAACTCGTCGGTCAGACCGTCGCTGAACGGCTCGTTGTCCGCGTCGCCAGTGACATTCGCGAATGGCAGCACGGCAACGAACGGACGCTGCCTACCGTGGCCGGGTTCCGCGCGTGCCGCGACCACTCTCGGGGTGTCCGAGGCGCTCCGCCCGGGATGGACGGTGTCGAGGGCATCGATCAACTCTCGCGTCGCGGCTGGACGCGCTGCGGGATCCTTGGCGAGGCAGCGCATCACGACGGCTGATAGTGTCGGAGAGAGATCCGCGGCAACGTCGGACAATGGAGTCGGCGTCTCGATGAGTTGCGCCCGCACCATCGCCTGAACGGACGCTCTGTCGGCGAACGGATGCGCGCCCGTGAGCAGCTCGTACGCGAGTAGCCCCCACGCGTACAGGTCCGCACGGAAGTCGAGATCCGGATCGCCTGATGCCTGCTCGGGTGCCATATACGCCGGCGTCCCGACGGCGAGGCCTACGGCAGTCAGCGCCGACGTCGGCGGCTTCCAGCTGTCGCGGGTGTCCGGGTCGGCGGCGCCGGATGCAGCGCGCGCGCGCACGACCGCGCGCGCGATTCCGAAGTCCGCCACGACGGCGGCGTCCCCCGAGAGCAGCACGTTCTCCGGCTTGATGTCGCGGTGTACCACGCCCTGCCCGTGCGCGTGGGCGAGCGCGCGCGCGACGTCCCGGAGGATCCGCATCGCTTCGCTCAGCGGCAACCGTGATGGCGCGCCCAATCGCGCGAGTCTGGCGCGGAGCGACTCGCCGTCGATGTACGGCATCGTGTAGTACGGTACGCTTCCGGCCGCGCCAGCCGTGAGCACGGGGACGATGTTCGGGTGCTGCAGCCGTGCGGAAACGCGGATCTCGCGCGCAAACCGTTCCGCCGACATCTCGTGCGCGACTTCCGGTGGAAGCACCTTGATCACGACGGGTCGGCCTAGCGCGGTCTCTTCGGCCAGGAACACGCGCGCCATCCCGCCGCCCCCGAGCTCCCGCTCGAGGGTGTAAGCCGATCCCAACGCTGTCTGGAGCTGATCCCGAAGGTCCACGCGCTAACTTCGTCTCACTTGGCCCTCGGCGCCAGCGCCCACGCCTAGCCTAACGCAGGAGACCCACCCGCCGCGGCCCACCCGGTGGGCACGAGCTCGAGACGGCTGACCGTCTTCTTGCTTCAGCGCTCACGGCTCCTTTGGCCATCGCGCGATGATCTTCTTCGCTTCGTCGCCCGGCACCCACACCACGAGAACTTTCGCTCCGGCGGGGCCGGTCTTGTGCCGGATCTTGTCGGGCGGGCGCACGTAGCCCGTCATCCCCGGGCCAAGAAGGTAGCTCTTGCCGTTCACCACGTGCTCGAGCTCGCCCGAGAGCACGTAGAACATCTCGATCGCGTCGTGCGTGTGCTCGCCCGAATTGGCGTTA
>DASURJ010001156.1:0-15433 GCA_036280115.1 Gemmatimonadaceae bacterium | reverse complement strand
GCGTCGAGGCTCAACCGCCCCTCGTCGACCAGCATGGCGGCCGCGGTGGCGGTGAACGCCTTCGATAAGGAGCCGACCGCGAAGATGGTTTGCGCCGTTACCGGTGCCGAGGTGCCGACGTCACGAACACCGTACCCTCTGGCGTAGATGACCGAGTCATTTCGGACGATGGCGATCGCGGCACCCGGCACCTTCCATTGCTCGAGCGCGGAGCGGACGTACGAATCGAGGCCAGGGAATGGCTCCCGCTGCTGTGCTGCGGACACAGCCGGTGCGACGAGCGGCAGTGACACCATGGCCGCTGCGACGAGTCGCGTGGGAGCTGATGAAGGGCGCATTGGACGGGTCTCCTGATTCGGGAAGTCGGAGAACGGCCTTGCGGGACTCGGGCTCCGACGAGTGTGGAGACACGTTAGGCTTCCCGGGCGGAGCCGGCGTCGCCGCTCGGCGTACTCTTTCTCCTCCCGGTTCGAGGACCCACCCCATACCCCGTCCGGGGAGTCCTCTACCCGGACGCCGAGGATTCCTCGCGTACGCTCGGAATGACACCGGGCGGTGGCGGGAGCCTACTTGACCTCGAAGTACGGAGCCGTGTTGGTGAGAATGTGCCGCAGCTCCTCCGCGGTCAGACCAAGCTCCCCCCGCAGCACGGCGCGGTAGTGCGCGGCGGACGTGAACGGCCAGTCGGACGCAAACAACACGCGATCGACCCCGAGGGATCGAAGCCGGGCAACAAGATGCGACGGCCAATCGGGAAACTCGCGTTGTTGGTTGGCAAGGATCCGCAGGTCCGTGCCTTCGGGTGCGTTCTTCGCCGAGCGAGGGATGACCACGCCTGACAGGTCGAAGTAGATCCGTTTGCGATCGAGAGCGCCCGTCGCAAAGGCATCAACGAACGCGCCCAGCGCGTCGTCTGTTGCGGCATCGTATCCGCCCCATCCCGCCAGATGCGCGATCTGCACGGGGACGTCCGGCGCAGACGTCAGAACGGCGTCGATGAGCGTGCGTGCATCCCGCGCCCCATATCGAGGGCTACGCGGCCGCATGTGTACCACGATTGGAAGTCGCACCGCGTTCGCCGCCGCGAATACAGCCCGCAACTGGCCGACGTGTCGTGCATCCTGCGGATCGACGTCGGAGTTCCCAAAATGCAGCTTGAGTCCCCGCATCCCGATCCGGGCACACCGTTGGACCTCGCCAACCGCGTAGTCCTTGAGCGGGTTTACACTGCAGAACGGTGCCAGGCGGTGTGCGTAACGCGCGGCCTCGGTCCTTACCCAGTCGTTCTCCTGCTCGACCTCGGCCAGCTCATCCCAACCCACGGGCTCAGTCGACCGCTCGGGCATCCCGAGCATATACGCTGCCGAGAAGACCACGCCATTCGTCGCGCCCGAGGAATCGAGCATCGCGATCGCGTCGCGCGCGGTGAGCTGCCCCCACGAGCGCCCCGCACGACGCAGCACCTCTGCGACTCTCGGACTGAAGAGGTGAACGTGATGATCGGCGATCGGCGCCGATCGTGATACCTGAGCCGCCACGTCCCGAGGTGGCCCGGTCACTGCAATCGATGCCAACAGGAGCGCGGCGACGGAATGGCGGGGGATCATCGGGCGCCTCCAGAGACTCGAGGACCCACTGTGGCGTGGAACCACAGTCTAGGCCGCCCCCTGCCCGAACGCGTTCCCGCCAGGCGTACTCTCTGGATTCCCCGGACGAGGTACTCGCCCGCCGACCCGTGCTACCGGCGGTACGGGAGGTCTACGATCACCGTCGTCCCTCGGCCCGGAGCGCTCCGCACGTCGAGCGAGCCGCCGATCCCCTCCGCGCGCTCTCGCATGCCGACCAAGCCGAAGTGTCCGGACGTGTCACATTCGGCGACTGAGAAGCCCCTGCCATCATCGGTCACCGAAACGCGGAGCCCGCGTGCCCGGAACGCGAGTAGCAGCGACACAGTCCGCGCGTTCGCGTGCTTGACGACGTTCGTCACCGCCTCGCGCACGAGCCGGACGACCGTGTCGTGCGCCTTGGCGCGCACTGGCCGCGCTCGTCCGGTTACCGTGAGCGAGCACACGACCGGTGCGAATCCCGCCGCCAATCGTGCCGCGTCCTCGACGGCCCCGGCAAGGTCATCCGTGCGGACGGTCGACCGCATGCCAACGATCGCCGCGCGCGCCTCGCGGCTCGTGCGCTCGGCGAGCTCGAGGATGCGCTCGAGCGTGTCCGAAGCCACGATAGGCGACGCCCGGACGTGCGGTAGCACGGCTTGAAGCTGCAACGCGATCCCGGTGACATCCTGGAGCAGACCGTCGTGCATGTCGCGCGCGAGTCGCATCCGCTCCGAGAGCGCCGCCTCGTATCGCGCACGAATGGCACGACGCAGGCGACGCTCCGCGCGCTTGCGCTCAGTGACATCGACCACCGTCCCGATGAACTCCACGAGCTTGCCACTGCTGTCGAGCACCGGGTGACCCACGGTTCGGATGTGCACGACCGACCCGTCTGCATGCTTCACCCGGTACCCCATGTCGAACTCCTTCACGTCGCGGACGGCTTCCTCGGCCGTGCGGTTTGCCTCGGGGAGGTCCGCCGGATGGATCCGCGGCAGGAGCGCGGCGTACGGGGGCGGGCCCTCCGATGGGTCGAAGCCGTAGATCCGATACGTCTCGCGCGACCAGAACAGCTCACCGGTCGCCGGGGTCCACGCCCAACTCCCGGTCTGACTGAGCCGCTGACCTTCGGCGAGATATGCCTCACTGCGTCTGAGCTCGTCGTCAGCGCGCTTGCGCTCGATCCCCTGCGCGATCGTGTCGGCGATCGATGCGAGCGTATCGATGGTGTCGGGCACGAGCGGTGTGCGGGAGAACATCGCCATAACGCCGACCACGCGATTCTCCACGATCAATGGATAGCCGGCGAACGCGACCATCCTCTCGCGCTCCGCCCACGCCTTGTCGCTCACACGGGCGTCGTTCAGCACATCGTTCGTCAGGTGCGGCCGCCGCCCTTCGGCGATGAGGCCGATCTTGAGTTCGCCTACAGGCACCCTTCCGTGAGGACCGTCGAGGTGCGTGTACATTCCCGCACTCGCCTCGAGCTCCAGAACCCGGCTCCCTTTACGCAACGTCCAGATGCGAGCGAAGGCGACGTTGAGTTGCCGCACCAGCGCTTCGGTGCATCCCTGCAGCATGCCGCGCAGCGCCTGCGATTGCCCGAAGACCGCGCTGATCTCCGCACGCAGGGCAGCATCGCGTATCTGGCGAGCGTGAGTTTCCTCGGCACGTCGCCGCTCGGTCAGGTCCACTACGGAGCCGATGAACTCCCGGACGCTGCCGGATGCCCCGCGCATTGGGTGGCCGATGGCGTGCATGTACCGCACGGCTCCGTCCGGGTGGACGACCCGGTAGCTCACGTCGAAGTCGCTGAGCTCGCGGCGAGCGCGGTCGATCGTGTCCTCGAAAAGCTGCCGATCGTCGGGGTGAATGCGCAGCGGAAAGTCTTGCAGCGTCACCGTGGTCGCCTCGTCCGCGGAGAAGCCGAAGAGGCGATAGGCCTCCGCCGAGGCAGAGTGGTGGTCCGTAAACGGATTCCAGATCCAGACGCCCGTCTGCGCGACCCGCTGTCCCTGGGCGAGGATCGCGACGGAGAAGGCCTCGTCGTTCGGATTCGACATCGTGACCACTCCGTCGGCAGCGTGGGAGGGCGGCGCGGCGCGGTGCGTCAGTCATCAAGGTGAATGATCCCGCGTTGCAGCGCCACCGTCACGGCCTCCGTTCGGTCATCGACGCCGAGTTTCTGCATGACGTGCTTCAGGTGGACCTTGACGGTCTCCTCCGTTCTGCCGATGACGCGTGCGATCTCTTTGTTGCGGAGTCCCTTGCCGACCAGCCGAAGGACCTCGACCTCGCGCGCGGTCAGGTCTATGCGGGGTGTGAACTCGGCGAGCCGCCCCGCGACAACAGGAGGGATGATTCGCTTGCCCGCCGCGGCGGTGCGGACGGCCTTCACGAGCTCGCCGCCGAGCATGTCCTTGATGAGGTAGCCGCACGCGCCAGCGTCGAGTGCCCGGTAGATGTCCGCATCGCCGTCATACGACGTGAGTGCGACGATGCGCGCGTCTGGGTTGCGCGAGACGATCGAGCGGATGGCGGAGACGCCATCGGTGCGCGGCATGCGGAGGTCCATGAGCACGACGTCGGGGTGGTGCGTTTCGTACGCCTCCACCGCGGCGTCGCCATCGCCGGCCTCCGCGACCACGCACATGTCCTGCTCGTTCGCGATCATCGCGCCGATCCCGGTGCGCACGACCGGGTGATCGTCGACGGTCAATACTCGAATGGTCATACGTCTATAGGAAGCTGGCGAAGCGACGGCGGGCAATACCACAGTTGGGGGATTCTCACCCGCCTGCCTTCCACGCAATCGCGACGACGGAAATCCGGGCCGTCTCGCTCGTCGACGTGGATTCGACGTAGTCGCCGCCCTTGTTGCCCTTGCGCCGCGAGACGTCGCCGACGGTCGTGGTCTTCTCGATCGGGCGCCGGGTGACGATGATCGCGTCGGCACCCATCTGAGCGGCGCGCTGTCGCGCGGCGAGAATCAACTTTCCATAATCGGCGTGGAGCGAGATCCCGAACGACTTGACGTCTATGACGCCCAACTCGTCGTGTGGGCGCGCGGGCCGCACGTCCGTAAAGACTTCGACGGCCTCCTCCGACGCTTTCGGCGGGAGCGTCTTGTATGTCGTCGCAGTAGCGACCGGGCGGGCGCAGGCGACGGCGACGAGTGATGTCAGCGTCGTTACGGCGCGCAGGATGGCCTTGGTTCTGAGGATGGTCATGAGTCGCGTCCCCTGTATGGGGTGAAGAGAGAAGCGGCCGACGTCGAACCGGCTCTTGCACTACGCCGATACGTTAGGCATCCAGGCGCCGGCCGTCGTCCCTCACCGGCGTATTTCTCGGCCGCTACGTCCAGGGGAGCGACGAGTACCTCGTTCGTGGGAGTCGAGGAGTCCACGCCGACCAAACACCTTCACTTTGGATCCGGATTACGCGTCGCGTTCTCCAGCAAGCGTGCCCAGACCGCCACCATGGTCATCGGACCTGGCGACTCCGAAGGGGGCGCCGGTAACCGGCACCGGGGCGCCGACCAGTGCTCTATGTCGTCTCCGGCAGCGGGGTCGCGATCTTTGGCGGGCGCCAGCATTGCCATCCGCGCCGGCTCGCTCGTGCTCATCGAACGTGGCACGACTCACGAGATTCGGAAAGCCGGGCGCACACCGCTCGAGACGCTCAACGTATACGTTCCTCTCGCGTATCGATCGGATGGTAGCGAGCTGCCGCGCGGTCGACGTTGACCGGAACGTCCGAGCGATGAGGTCATCTCTGCCCCGCGTATGGCGTTACTGCTCGGCCCGGCAATACCGGACCACGTCAGCCGCGGCGAGAACATTTGTTGTTGCCGTTCCCGAACCCAATCGTAAACCGGGAAACGGAAACGGAGATGAAGGATGCGGCGCGTGACCAACCTGCATAGTTTCATGCCGGTCGGACTCGACGGATCCCTTCACGGCGAGGTGTCAGATGAAGAAGAAAGGACCGCGTTCCGTTCCGGACTTTTCTCGCAAAGCGCCAGTGCGCGGACCCGCAGTCACCGCTGACCCAGGCGCTCCCGTTCACCAGCGCCCCCGCGAACAGGTCGTGAAGCCCAAAGGCACCTCTGCGAAGTCAGGCCGGCGAGGACAATAGGATCGTGGTCCATTCAGCGGGCGACGTTGACCGCTCAAGCACTGTCGCGCCGGCCAACGGCGCACGCGACTTCTTCGCGCCGCAACTCTACGAGGCGGTCAGCGAGGCGTTCGTCGCGCTCGACCGCGAGTGGCGATTCGTCCACGTGAACTCGCGGGCCGGCGCGATAGCCGGCCGCGACCCCGCGTCGCTGCTCGGACGCAACGTCTGGGGCGAGTTCCCCGCCGCCGTTGGCCGGCCATTTTACAACGCCTGCCAGCGCGCAGTCGCCACCGGCACCCCGGCTCTCGCCGACGGCTGCTTCGCCCCGTGGGATTGCCGGTGCACGAGCCGGCTCTATCCGAGCGCACATGGCCTCCTCGTCGTCTTCGGCGCCGGCGAGGCCACCGACACGCGCAAGACGCACGGCGTCGAACAATCCCGCTACCTGCGCGCCATCCTCGATACGACGCCCGAGTGCATCAAGGTCGTTCGCCGTGACGGCGCCCTGCTGGACATGAACCAGGCGGGGCTCACGCTCATCGAGGCCCCATCTCTCGATGTCGTGAGTGGACACTGCGTCTATCCCATGGTCGTGGAACGCGACCGCGCCGTGTTCCGCCAGGCCGTCGAGTCGGCCTGTGATGGCGAGAGCGTCCGCGCCGAGTTCGAGATCGTGACGCTGGGTGGCAGGCGTCGGCTGATGGAAACGCGCATGGTGCCGCTGCGCGACCAGGGCGGCATCATCATCGCCGCGCTGTGCATGACGAGCGACATCACCGACCGACGGGTGCTCGAGGCGCACCTGCGGCAGGCACAGAAGCTCGAGGCGGTGGGGCAACTCGCCGGCGGCGTGGCGCACGACTTCAACAACCTGCTCACGGTCATCGGCAATTACGGGGAGTTCCTCGCACAGGACCTCCCCCCCGGAACGCGCGCGCGCGCCGACCTCGACGAGCTCCTTGGCGCCACGCGACGGGCGGCCGCGCTCACCCGGCAGCTGCTCACGTTCGGCCGCAAGCAGGTTCCGGTCCCGAAGCTGCTCGACCCGAACGAGGTGATCCGCGGCGTCCAGACGATGCTGCGCCGCCTCATCGGGGAACACATCGCGCTCGTCGCCGACCTGGAGCCTAACGTCGGACGCGTGCTCGCGGATCCGGGGCAGCTCGAGCAGGTGCTCGTGAACCTCGTCCTGAACGCGCGGGACGCGACGGCGTCGGGCGGGCTCGTGACCATCGAGACGGGCCGCGTGCAGCTGACCGCGGGCGGCCTGCTCCAGAATTCCGCGGACCGGGGCGTCACCCCACTGGTCGGGAGTCCGGGCGACCACGTCGTCATCAGCGTCACGGACAATGGGAGCGGGATGGACGACGCGACGCTGCGCCGCGTGTTCGAGCCGTACTTCACCACCAAGCCGCAAGGTCGCGGGACGGGCCTTGGTCTCGCCACGATCTACGGCATCGTGGCACAGGCTGGCGGCGCCCTCCGTGTGCGAAGCGCGGTGGGCCGCGGGACGACGGTCGAGGTGTACCTCCCTCGCCACGACCCGCCCGACCCTGCCGGCACCGCGGACAGAGACGCCGAGACAGCGACGGCCGGCGCACAGGGGCGTGAAACGGTCCTCGTGGCCGAGGATGAAGGTGCGGTCCGCGAGTCGGTGCGCAGAATCCTCGAGCGCGCCGGGTACACCGTGATCGAAGCGCGCCACGGCGCCGACGCGCTGCTCCTCTGGCGCGAGCGGGAGGACGAGATCGCACTCGTCCTCACGGACCTCGTGATGCCGGAGATGCGCGGGAGCGAGCTCGCCGCGCAGATCCGCGAGCGGTCACCCGACGCGAAGGTGATCTACATGTCGGGCTATGCCTCCGAGGCGTCACGGTCCACGGTGAAGCCGGGCGACGTGCTCATCGAGAAGCCGTTCGAGGCGGACTCGCTGCTGCGCATCGTTCGCGAAACGCTCGACGGCGCGCGCACCGGCCCCTAACGACTCACATTCGCAGGCGTTCGTGCAGGAGACAAATGCTGCTCATCCACATGAGCAGCGGGTCCGCCTTGTGTCGTGCCGGCGCGTCCATGGTCGGCACCGCATCGAGGAACGCCGTCACCTTGCGCCGATCGTAGATCCCCGGCCCATCGAGTAGCTCGCTCCGCAGCGTGTCCTGCAGCATGGTGAAGAGCTTCCCGCCCTGCTGGACCGTTGCCGGCGGTGACATGAACGGGTGCTTCTGACGCCGGTAGACCGTGTCCGTGATGGCGGGACGCACGGCCTCGCGCAGGAGCCACTTCTCGGTCATGCCGTTGATCTTCACCGACACCGGCATGCGTGCCACCGCCTCGGTCACCCGGTGATCGAGGAACGGCAGTCGTCCTTCCACCGAGTGCGCCATCTCCATCCGGTCGCCGAGGTTACTCAGGATGTAGTTAGGCAGCGACGTCTTGCCCCAGATGTAGAGCGACTGGTTGACCGCGTCGCGACTCGCAAGCTGGTGCTCCACGTCCAGACCGTTGAGCAGCAGCCGATACGTGTCGCGTCCCGCGAACGCGCCGGTGAAGTCGTCGTTCGCGAGCGACAGGAGGCCTGTGCCGAGCCCCGCCCACACCTCGAGCTGCGACGGTACGAAGCCGAGGACCCGCCTGACGCTGTCGAGGTTCATGCTGCCCTGCGGCATGAGCACGCCCGACGACACACGGTTCGCTTGCGCCAGCTCGGTGACGAGTCGCTCCTTCGTTGCCGGGTCGAATCCGTTCCGGCCGTAGAGGACCGCATCCCGGCGGAAATGCGGGTACCCGGCGAGGATCTCGTCGCTCCCCTCCCCCGTGAGCACGACCTTGATGCCGTCGTCACGCACGGCTCTGCTCAACAGGAACTTCGCCACGACGTGCGCGTTCGCGAACGGCCGCTCGGCGTGATAGAGCGCGTCGGCGAAATGGTCGGCGGTGTGCTCGGCCCGGATGTCGATCCGCCGAAATTCCGCACCCGAGAGTGAGGCCTGCTCCTCGGCGATCGCGCGCTCGTCGTAGTCCGCGTGGTCGAACGACAGCGTGTATGCCCGCAGCGGCTGCGATGCGAGCCGGGACGCGACGCCGAGCAGGGCGCACGAGTCGATGCCGCCGCTCAGGTAGCACGCGACGGGGACGTCCGCGCGGAGACGAAGCCTCACCGCCTGCTCGAGCTCGTGCGCGAACCTCGCGACGTGGTCTCGCGGGTCGTCGTGCGTCGAGAGCTCATCCGCGGTGGGGTAGTTCCAGTCCCAGTATGGGAGGACGCGAACGTGCTCCCCGTCGGTCGTGAGGTAATGGCCCGGCGGAACCTGGTGGATCCCGGCGCATAACGAGCGATCGGGCGCGTGCGTGACGAAATGGACGTCGTAGAGCATCTCGCGGTCCCACCGCAACGGGACGCCGAGCTCGGCGAACGCCTTCATCTCGGACGCGAGGTAGAACGCGCCGTCGTACACCGTGTAGTAGAGGGGCTTGATCCCGAACCGGTCGCGCGCCGCGAACAACACGCCGTCGCGTGCGTCCCAGATGGCGAACGCGTATTCGCCGCGCAGGGTGTGGACGGATCGCGGGCCCCGATCCTCGTAGAGGTGCAGGGCGATCTCGGAGTCCGAGCGCGTGCGGAACGCGTGACCGTCCCGCTCGAGCTCGCAGCGGATGCGCTCGAAGTCGTAGAACTCGCCGTTCGCGACGATGTGGAGCTGACCGTCCTCGTTGGCGATCGGCTGCGCGCCGGTAGCGAGGTCGATGATGCTCAGTCGCGCGTGGCCGAGCCCCGCACGACATCGCGGGTCGACCCAGACCCGCCAGCCGTCGGGGCCGCGATGATGGAGCTTTCGGGTCGCTCGACCGAGCGATTCGGCGGATACGCCGCCATCACGGGAGACGACTGCAACGATGCCGCACATGGGGACGCAATATCGGCTGCGAGCTGTGCATTACAATCTGGCGCACGGCTGGATTGGCCCCCGACGATAGTCAGGGCTCCGAGCTGCTGCGGCTGGCAGGATTGAGCCGGACGGGCATCGATTCCTGCTCCGATCTTCCAGCGACGAAACGGTTTGGGATGGATTCTATCGGTGATGCTTTGGGAGCCCGCGGCCCCCACGCTTTCACCATGCTACTGGAGCACGAAGAACTCACGGGCGCGGTCATCGGCAGCTCGATGACCGTGCATCGTGTACTCGGTCCGGGATTCGTCGAGTCGATCTACAAGAACGCGCTCGCGATCGAGTTGCGAAAGCGAGGTCTCCCGTTCGAGCGGGAGAAGCGAATCACGGTTCTGTACGAGGGCGAACCGATTGGACAGTTTGCGGCCGACTTCCTCGTGGACGGGAAAGTCATCGCCGAAGTGAAGGCAATGCGTACGATCAACGGTGAGCACGAGAAGCAGCTCGTGCACTACCTGAGCGCTACTGGAATAGACATCGGACTGTTCGTGAACTTCGGCGCGCCGCGGCTCGAGTTCAGACGGAAGACGCGAATCTACGTGCCGCGTTCAGCGGCTGTGGGAGGGACAGGATAAAGGCAAGAGGCAGGATGGACAGGATGGACAGGATGACGACCTGTAGGCTGGCGCCCTCGCGCAACGAGCCGGGGATTGAGGGGAACCGCTCTTCTGGGAGTGTGGCGTCCCGGGCGGCAGTTTCCCCTTTCATTTCCGTTCATTGAGCGAGGAGTTCTCGCGGTCCGGGAGCCATCCTGTCGATCTTGCAATCCGGTCGATCCTGTCTCTTGCGTTCAAGACCGGTCGCGATGCGTGTCGGCGCCCGCCGTTCGGACGAGAAGACCAGAAAACCAGGAACAGCAGGAGGGGGATGGACAGGATGAACAGGATGACGAAGATGACTCGGGGGGCAGCGCGGTCGGTCTCACCAGCAGCCTGAACGGAAGAGGGGGACAGCTCTCGCGGACGGTGGCGTCCCGAGCGGCAGTTCCCATTTCATTCTCGTTCATTGAGCGAGGAGTTCTCGCGGTCTGGGAACCATCCTGTCCCTCCTGCAAATCCTGTCCATCCTGTCTTTGCCGTTCCCGCGCTGGGATGAGAACAGAGAATCCGTGGATGCGTCCATGCACCGATGCCGCTCGGAGCACATGTTTAGAGCATGACCAGCACCCGGCCCGTATCCGCGACGGCGCGCCCGCACCCAGAGAGATCGGAGCCTGTCTTGCTGTACGATGGCCTCTGCGGCTTCTGCAACGGCGCCGTTCAGTTCGCGCTGAAACGCGATGCTCGGGGCCGGCTGCGGTACGCCACACTGCAGGGAGACTTCGCGCGCGAAGTAATCGCTCGGCACGCGGAGCTCGCTGGCATCGACTCGCTCGTTCTCGTCGAGACGGACGCCCGGACCGGGCAGGAGCGGGTCTACACGCGAACCGCCGGCGCGCTTCGGACGGCACGGTATCTCGACGGCCTGTGGCCCCTAACGCGAGCTTTCCTCATCGTCCCTCGGCCCGTGCGGGACTGGGCGTACGATCTGTTCGCGAAGTGGCGGTACCGGCTGTTCGGGCGCTACGACGCCTGCCCCATTCCGACGCCGGAACAGCGAGCGCGGTTCATCGACTAGCGCGTGTCATTCCGAGCGCAGCGAGGAATGACACGGCTCCGCTGGCCATCGTGGCTCGATTCGGCCATGCTATAGTACCGACGACCCTCGAACCTCCGAGTCCACGGATGACGATCGCACAGAGCTTACTCCCGGAGTTCGACCTCGAGATGGCCAGCACCCGCAGGGCCATCGCCCGCGTGCCCTCTGACAAAGCCGACTGGAAGCCTCACCCGAAGTCGTTTTCGCTCGCGCATCTCACGCAGCTCATCGCGGGCATGCCCGGCTGGATCGCCAACATGGCCACCCAGACCGAGCTCGATCTCGCGAAGGGGCCGGGCTACAGCAACCAGAGCACCGAGACGCTCCTGGCCACGTTTGATTCGCTCGTTGAGAAAGCGCGCGCGGCCCTCGCGGCGTCCTCCGACGCGGACCTCGAGGTGCCGTGGTCGCTCAAGCGCGACGGTGCCGTGCTGTTCACCTTGCCGCGGGCCGCGACGATCCGGCAGACGATCAATCATCTCATCCACCACCGCGGACAGCTCACCGTCTACCTGCGCCTGATCGACGTCCCCGTTCCCTCCATGTACGGCCCTACCGCCGACGAGCCCTGGCAGGTGCCGCCGCAGTGACCGCGGCGCGTTAGGTACGCGAGCCTCGTACGGGCCGAGATGCGGGTTACCGACCGCGGCACGATGCTCGTCATCCAGGACACGCCCGGCTGCCTGTGGATCTTCGGGACGTGGTTCATGGCCGGCGGCGTCGTTGCCCTCGCCATGCCGTTCGTGGCCGTGAACCGCGCCGACGTGTCGTTCTGGGTCAAGCTCCTCGTCGTCGGCATCGGGATCGTCGCCCTTGGGGCCGGATGGTACACGATCCGGACGAGCCCCACGACGCATACCGAGCTCGACGCCACGAGCGGGCGGGTGCGCGTGAGGTCACGCGTGCCGTTCAGCGGAACCCACATCGACGACTTCGCGTTCGGCGACATCGGCGTCGTCCAGGTCCTCCCCTCGCGCGACTCCGACGGCGACGAGCAGTTCTCCCTGCGGCTCCTGCTGCGCGACGGCCGCGCGATCGCACTCCACACGCACCCGTCGGGAAACAGAGGCACCGTCGAAGGCGTCGCCGCGCGCATCCGCGAGTACCTCGGCCTTCGCACTCACACCTGACCTCCTGTCCGCGACCACTACCATGGCGATGGTGTATCCGCTCGAGCTCCGCTTCAAGCTGCTGGCGATCGCGTCGCAGATCTGGGTGCGCGATGGCGCCGGCCATCTCCTCTGCTACGTCAAGCAGAAGGCGTTCAAGCTGCGGGAAGCAGTGAAGATCTTCGGCGACGAGGAGCAAACGCGCCTCCTCTACACCATCGGCGCCGATCGCATTCTCGACTTTTCCGCCGAGTACCGGATTGCCGACGCGTCGGGCCGGTCACTCGGCGTCGTGAAGCGGCGCGGCATGCGTTCGCTCTGGCGGGCGCAATACGATGTCCTGCGCGATGGGGAGCCCGTCTTCGGAATTCAGGAGGAAAACCCGTGGGTGAAGCTCGTTGACGGGGTCATCGGGGAGATCCCGATCATCGGGATGTTCACCGGCTACCTGCTCCACCCCGCGTACGCTGTCACCGTGGCGTCGTCAGGCACACCGGCGCTGCGGTTGGTGAAACGCCCGGCCCTCTTCGAGGGACGCTACGAGGTCGAGCAGAAGCTCGCGCTGAGCGACGACGACGAGCGGCTCGCCGTGCTCGCCATCCTCATGATGCTGCTGCTCGAGCGGAGCCGAGGGTGATTGGCAGGACGGTTGCTCTCGCAGGGGCCGGTCGTAGCCCGGCGCCATCCAGAACGAAAGGGGGAACGGATGAGCGCATGAGAGACATCGTTCGATGCGAGGGGAGGTTGGCCGCGCCGAGGCCATGACCTGAGGGGAGCGGCTCCACGCGGACGCCACTCACGCCGAGAGCCGTTCCCCTCAATCACGGCCCCGGCGCGAGGGCGCGTCCCGAACGAGGAGCGATCCCGCTCATCCCCCTCATCCCCTCATCCGTACCCCCTTCTGGATGCCACCCCCCACAAGCAAGGGAGCCACGCGGATCCGCGCCCGCGATGCCTCGCCCTCGGCAATAAATCGCTCGCGCTCCGCGTTCGAACGATGCGTTAGGACTCTGACCCCTAACGGAGCGATTCCTCGCTGCGCTCGGAATGACTACGGGACCACCCGGCGTGGTTCGATCCGCACCACCCACAGGCCACTGATCATGTCGTTGACGTAGGCCAGGCCGTTCTTCACGACCACGCCCCACGTCATCGTCTTGTTCGGCACGACGCCCGTCGAGTCCGAGGGAAGCATCTCGACAATCGTGCGCCCCTGGGCCTTGAGGTCGCCGCGCAGCTCGCCGCTCACATCGAACGCGTGGAACCCGCCGTTGTACGCGCCCACGTACAGTGTATCCCCCGTGGCCCACACGTTATGCACGCCGCCGTACTCGGGCTCGTACCACGCCACGGACTTCGGGCGCTCGATGTCGCTCACATCGATGACCTGCAGGCGTCCATAGGCGCGAATCGATGCTACGTCCCACGTACCGGTCGGCGCGACCGGCGGGAACACCTCGTCGGCAATGAAGACGTAGTTCTTGTGCCGCCACGCCGTGTGCGTGCCGCTGATGAACCCCGGCCCGTAATCCGCCGTCGCCCCGGGATAGAGGGCTTCGGCGTTGTACCGGTAGTTGCTGACGAGCTTCGGGTCCGACGGCGTGCCGCCCTTGATGCCGTTGCCCACGTCCAGGATCACGAGCCCGTCGCTCCAGTAGCTCACATAGGCGAGTCCGTCCTTGACATCGATGTCGTGCAGTGAACGCCCCGCCCTCGTCTCCCTCGGCTTCCACTCGGCCACGCGCTTCGGGTGCATCGGGTCGTTCAGGTCGATGATGTTGAGCGACCCGGTGCCGCTATTCGTCAGGTAGACGTGCGTGCCGTGCTTCGGATGCGTGTACACGAACGCCGAGTGCACCCCGGCCGTCACGCCGTCGGTGAACTCCGCGACCGGCTTCGGATGTGCGGGGTCCGCGGTGGACGCGATGACGATCCCGTTCTTGCGATCGGCGGCACCCTCGCGCGTGAACACCATCCACTTCCCGTCCTCCGTCGTCATCACGTCGTTCATGGACCGCGAGTTCGCCACGATCGAGTCGGTGATCACCGGCTTCGACGGATCACTGATGTCGATCGCGTAGATGCGGTCCCCGCCTAACGTGGTGCCGAGGTAGGCGTGTTTGCCGCCGGGGTGGATCCAGACTTCGCTCGAGTAGAAGTCCTTGCGTGGCAGGCGTCCCACGACCGTCGTCGTGCGGCGAACGTCGCGCGGGGCGAGGGTGACGGTCGCGTCCACGGTCTCACTGCCGAGTGCGGCGGTGACGACGTAGGTGCCGGGCGTGTTGCCGACGAACGCGCCGTCATCGTCGATCGCCCCGTTGCCCGGTGAGAAGCTCCACGCTGGCGTGAGTCCGGAGATGGTCTGGCCACGGGCGTCCTTCGCGGTGATCGCGAACCGCACGACGTCGCCCTGGCGCGCGCGCGCGCGGTCGGGGGTGATTGTCACCGTGACGCCCGCGGACGGTATGACCTGAACGGTCGTGGTCGATGTCACGGCGCCGGCGCGCGCGGTGATCGTCGCGGTGCCTGGCGCGACCGCCGTCAGGACGCCGTCGGCGACGCGGACGACGTTGGGACTCGAGCTCGTCCACGTCACCTGGTCATCGCGCGCGTCGCCGCTCCGGGTCAGCACCGTTGCCTGGAGGCGCAGCCGTTGCCCGGCGAGGAGCTTCGAGACCGCCGGCGTCACGGCAATGCGTGCGGCGGGCCCCGGCGTGATGCGCACCTCGACCCGCTCGACCAGGGGCCGTCCGCCGGGGACCATCGCCGTGATGGCGATCGGAATGGTACCAGGCGACCCGGCGCGCACCCAGCCTAACGAATCGACTGCGCCCTGGAACCGGCCGCCCTGCGCGGCGAACCGCACGATGACGCCGGGCACGACGTTACCGTTCGCGTCGAGCGCCTGAACCGCCAGATGCAGGGAGTCGTTGACAGCGATGGTACGAACGGCGGGCGTGATGCGCAGGCGAGCCACAGAGGGCGCTGCGCCTTGAGCGCGTAGCTCGCCAGC
>DASURJ010001155.1:0-10127 GCA_036280115.1 Gemmatimonadaceae bacterium | reverse complement strand
TTTTCTTGGACGCGATCGACACCGCTCGTTGCGGCGCCACGGCGGGCTCGACCGCACGGCGCGCGAGAAACTGGCGAACGGGTCCGTCTAGTCTTAGCGTCGGTGCCAACGGGCGCGACGTAAGGAGGTGCCATGACGGATCCGGTTCGAGCAGCCGACGAGACCGACGACATCGCCACGGAGGAGGTCGTCGTCAACGGGGTGAATGCCCGGAGTGGCCGATACGGCGTGCCGGCTCTCCCGGCCGCGCTGCTCGCGGCCATTGCCGAGCAGCGACCACTGTCGGCCGCCGAGCTCGACGAGCTCCGGGAGCGGTTACACCGAGCCAAGGCGCATCTCGGAGTTGCCGACCACATCGACCCTAACGATCTCGCGAAGTCCGGGTGGGGGGTCGTGTTTGCGCAGGACGACCCCGACGCCGCCGCCGCGCTCGAGGCGCTCGAGCCGTTGCTCGCGAAACGCAGTAACGAGGCAGGTGAGCATTATCGGGTGTTCGCCGAAGGCGACGGCGTCGCGCCGAACGAGCCGGGCCGCAAGTTCCTCGCGAAACACGGCTCGGCCCCGGGGCCGGTGGATCCCAGGAACGGGGTGCCGTACTACCTCCTCATCGTGGGCTCGCCGGAGCGCGTCCCGTTCGACGTACAGACGGACTTCTCCGTGCGACACGCCGTTGGCCGGCTGGACCTCGGAAGCATCGACGCCCTCGCCGCCTACGCCGAGCAGACCGTTAGGCGCGAGACGGACGCGACCCCCATGGCGAAACGCGCGGCCGTCTTCGCCACCCGCAATCCGGGCGACGTGGCGACGCAGCGCAGCCATCGCATGCTCGCGACGCCGGTCGCCGCGGCGTTCGAATCACAGGCCAACGACTTCAGGGATTGGTCGGTCCAGCGGCTCTTCGCCAAGGACGCGGAAAAGACGGCGCTTCGCGACCTGCTGCACGATGGGCCGGCGCCGTCGATTCTCTTCAGCGCGTCGCACGGCGCGCTCCTCCCACTCGACGACGCCGATGTACAGCGTGCGGTCCAGGGCGCGCTGGTCACGCAGAAGTGGCCCGGCCCCATGCAGCAGGACCGTCCGCTCACCGACGAGGAGCTGTTCACGGCCAACGACCTGGCCGATGGTGCCACGCTCGGCGGGATGATCGCGTTCCTCTTCGCGTGTTACAGTGCGGGGACGCCGGCGTTCGATGAGTTCCTGCCGCCGGAGACGGGAGCTCTACGGAGCATTGCGCCCAAGCCGTTCGTCGCGCGACTTCCGCAGCGCATGCTGGAGTGCGGGGCGTCCGCGGTCATCGGCCACGTCGAGCGCGCGTGGACGACGTCGTTCCGCTGGCCGGGAACCGGTGCCACGACCACGGCGTTCACGAGTGTCCTCCACGCACTGGCTCGCGGCGCTCGCGTGGGCGCGGCACTCGAGCACCTCACGCGCCGGTATACCGAGGTCTCGACCGAGCTCGCGGAGGAGCTCCGCCTCCGCCGCGCGAACATCGACAACGATGACGTGGTCGCCGGGCTCTGGACGGCACAGACGGATGCACGCAACTTCGTGATCATCGGCGACCCCGCGGTGCGCCTCACGGTGGCCGCCAACCAGTAGTGCAGGAGCGAGGTATGTTGCTCGGCCGAGCCGCTCGTCCCACCGTCGAGGTTCGGGACGAAGACGAGTACGTCGAGGTGGAGCTGCGCCTGCGAGCGCCCACCGCGGCGGGCACACCCGCGGAGCTCCGCGTCCTTTCCCCACCCGGTCGCACGTACCCCGAGACGCTCGTCCCGCTGGACGTCGCCGCTCTCGCGACGCTTCCCGCACTGCAGTACGGCGAAACACTCGGGCGCCAGCTGTTCGACGGGACGGAGCTCGGGAAGCGTTATGCGGAGATGCGCTCCGTGCTCGAGGGACGGGGGCTGAACTGGCGACTCCGTCTGCGTCTGGACGCGGCGGAGCTGCAGGAGGTCGGCTGGGAGCGGCTCTGCCATCCGGTCGCCGGTGCGTGGACGCCAGTGTCGGCCGGAGGGTCGACGCCGTTCTCACGCTTCGTCTACGTCGACAGCTGGGCGCCGAAGCAGACGCTGACCGGGCGCCCGATTCGCGCCCTGTTCGTCGCCGCGATGGCCGAAGGGCGTCGGCCGCGTGGGCTCGAAGCCATCCCCGCTGCCGAGCGCGACGCGATGCGCAAGGCACTCGGCGAGCCGGGCGACAAGGAGATCGAGGTGCGCGATCTCGTGAGTGGAACGGGCGCGCCCCCTACGCTCGCGATGCTGCGCGCGGAGCTCACGCGCGAGCCGGCGATCGTTCACATCCTCTGTCACGGAATCAAGGGAGCTGACGGGACCTCGCTGCTCCTCGAGGACGACGGAGGTCGTCCGTTCCCGATCGAGGCGAGCGAAATCGTCAGCGCGTTCCAGGGCTCGAAGACGCCGCCGCGACTCGTTGTGCTCGCCGCGTGCTCGTCGGCGGCGGTGGACGGCACGCGCGCGTTCGTGTCACTCGGGCCGACGCTCGCGAGCGCCGGCGTCGACGCCGTCGTGGCGATGAGCGCGCCGATCGCGATGGAGACGTGCCGCACGTTCTGCACGGCGCTCTATCAGCGGCTCTTCACGCACGGCGTGATCGATCGCGCGGTGAACGAGGCGCGTGCCGCGGTCCGCGAGGCGTGGGACTGGGGAGTGCCGGTGCTCTTTTCACGGCTGTCCGACCAGCAACTCCTCGACTTCGAGGCCGGGCGCGTGCACTCGGAGTACCTGGACCTGTCGGAGCGCGTCGCGCGCAGCGCGGCGAGCGGCCGCGCGTGGGGGGAAACGCACTCGGCGTCGGACGCGGCGATTCGCGCGACGACCGAGCTCATTGCCGAGCTGGAAAAGAGCCACGAAGTGTTGACGAAGGTCGCCAGCGAGTTCCGGCGCACCGCACGCGACCCGCAGCAGTTCGCGCAGGCGTTCATCGATTTCCGCAACGACTTCAAGGCGTACTACGACAACCAGTCCTGGAACGCGGAACGCACGAGGTGTCACGAGGTGGGCATGCGGGCAGGTCCCGCGCGCGAGCTCGTCGAGCACGTGCTGTCAGCCGACGAGCTCCGTCAGTTCGACGAGGACGTTCGCCGGCTCAGTGAAGCCGATGGTGACATCATCCGAATGCTCCGCGAATTCCTCGACCAGATGGACGCCGAGGTCGATGGCATCGCCGCCCTGATCGCGCAGGGAGACGTGGACGGTGCCCTGAAGCGGCAGCGCGCGTTCGACCTCCAGATCAGTCCGTCGTTCCGCAAGAGCAAGGCGCTCCTCGCCGAGATCGGCGAGCGCGCACACCGTGTTGCCGCTGCCTGAGCTCCGGAGGTTCCGATGCCAGTCCGCCAGGTCCCGAACACCGATCTCGAGTACCTCCTCATCTGCTTCGACAAGGACGGAAAGGAGCGCCCTGAGCCGGACGGGTCGCTCCTCTCGGCGGAGGCGATCCGGCGCCTGCAGGACCCGGCGCAGGGGATCACCGACGTATTCGTCATGAGCCATGGCTGGAAGGGCGACATCCCCGCGGCGATCGACCAGTACGATCGCTGGACGGCGGCCATGGCGGCCTGCACGGACGACCGGGCCCGCGTCAGGCAGCGGTGGCCGCAGTTCAAGGCATTACTCATCGGCTTTCACTGGCCCAGCCTGCCGTGGGGAGACGAAAAGCTGGATGGCTCGTTCGCCGCCGAGGGCGGGGGGACCGAGGAGGAGTTCATCGCCGAGTGGAGCGACCGGATCGCGGACACTGACGCCGCTCGCGCGGCGCTGCACGTGCTGTACGAGGAGGCGCAGGAGGACATCGAGCCGGACCGCCTGCCGCTTCGTGTGGTCGAGGCGTATCGCACTCTCGAGCGCGAGGCCGGGCTCGGCGCCGACGGCGTGGCGGGCGCGCCCGACGCGGACCGCGAGGCGCTCGACCCGCAGATGGCCTACGAGGATTGGCAGGACATCGAGGCAGCCTCGTTCGGCGGCGGCTTCGTCGGCGGGCTGTTATCACCGCTGCGCCAGCTCTCGTTCTGGACGATGAAGAAGCGCGCCCGCACGGTCGGCGAGCGTGGTGGGCACCAGCTCCTCAAGTCGATCGCGGCGGCGCGGGCCGGTGGCGTGCGAGTGCACGTCATGGGACACAGCTTCGGTTGTATCGTGGTCTCGAGCATGCTGCGCGGTGCGGATGCGGCGGGGACGAAGGTGGCGTCGGCGCTGCTGGTGCAGGGCGCAATGTCCCTCTGGTCGTACGCGCAGGATATTCCCGCGAAGAAAGGCACGCCGGGGTACTTCAGGCCGGTGGTCGAGACGTCATCGGTGGCCGGGCCCATTGTCGTGACGACGTCGAAGTTCGATTCCGCGGTCGGCAAGCTGTACCCGGTCGCGGCGGGTGCAGCACGCCAGGTGGACTTCGGCGGCGGCGCGCGCGACCTGCCGAAGTACGGTGCCATTGGGACGTTCGGGCTGCAGGGCGCGGGACTCGCGATCGAGCCGCGCGACATCTCGCGCGACATGACGAAGACGTACGGGTTCGAGGCGGGTCGCGTGTACAACCTCAAGAGCGATGACGTGATTCGCTCTGGCGGCGGGTTGTCGGGCGCGCACAGCGACATCGCGCACCCCGAGGTGGGGCACGCGTTCTGGGAGGCGGTGCTCGCGACGCCGGGCGCCTGACGACGTGGACGTTCAACTCGAAATCACGCTCCGCCGCGGGTATCGTGCGGCGTACGAGGTGGAGTTGCGCATGTCGCGCGCGGACGACGTGGGCGATGTCACCACGATCGGTTCGCTCGCGCCCGATTTCGATCCGGACAGACTGCCGCCCATCGCCGACGGCGCCGCGTACGGCCTCGCGGTGGGCCAGGCGCTTCTCGCCGACGCGAGCGTGCAAAAGGCGCTCGACGACGCGACACTCGCTGCCGGCGCCGATGCGCTGCGCGTGCGGCTATTCGTGAACCCGGACGCGGCGTCCCTCTATCGCGTGGTGTGGGAAGCCGCGCGAGACCCGCGACGCCCGGATGACGTCCAGGCACGCCTCTTCGCCGGTGAGCGGCGCGTCTTCTCGCGGTACATCACGAGCAGTGATCCGCGCCCGCTGTACCGCCGGCCACCCGGGCCGATGCGGGTGCTCGTGGCCATCTCGAGCCCGTCCAACATCGACCGCGTGAAGGTGGGCGACATGCGACTCGCCCCGATCGAGGAGGAGCTCGAGCTGTCACGCGTGGAGCAGGCGCTCGCAGGCCTGGCGGTCACCGATGTGTTGCGCTCCGGCGTCGAGGTCGTGACGCTCGACGCGATCGCTCGGCGCCTGACGCAGGATTACGACGTGGTCTACCTCGCGTGTCACGGCGCGCTCGACCGGGCAGGGAAGCCGGTGCTCTACCTGCAGCAGGAGGACGAAACGATCGACGCGGTCGAAGGGGACACCTTCGTGCGCCGCGTCTCGGAGCTACGCGAGCGTCCGCGGCTCATCGTCCTCGGCTCGTGCAAGAGCGCGGGCGCCGCGCCGGGCGAAGAGTATGGCGCTGGCGGTGCGCTGGCGGGGCTCGGGCCGCGTCTCGCGGAAGCGGGAATCCCCGCGGTCGTGGCAATGCAGGGGAACATCGCGATGGAGACGGTCAACGAGTTCGTTCCTGCGTTCCTCCGTCATCTCGCGCAGGGCAAGGTGGACCGCGCCGTGAGCCTCGCCCGCTCGGAGGTCGTGGGCAAGCACCGTGACTGGTGGGCGCCGTCGCTGCTCATGCGGCTTCGTACCGGTGAGCTGTTCCGACCCACTGGCTTCGAAGGCGGCGACGACAACTTCGAGCACTGGGATGCGCTCGTCGCCGCGATCGCGAACCGGAAGTGCACGCCGATCCTCGGCCCCGCGCTTCTGGAGCGACACGTCGGAACGCGCTACGAGCTCGCTGCGCGGCTCGCACGCTCGTATCGCAAGCCGATCCCGCGGGGCGAGCGCGACGTGCTCGCGCTGCTCGCGCAGCAGCTCGCGATCGTGAAGAGCCCGGAGGCGATTCGCCGCCAACTGCTGCTCCTCATCGTCGACATGGTCGCCGACCGGTACACGGGCGTGCTTCCGCCGGCGTTGATCGCCGAGCTCGATCCGGGTGCCGATCCGGAGGTGCTCCTCGCCCGACTCAGGGACATCCTCGATTTCGCCGTCGACCGCGAGGGGGATCTGGAGCCACACCGGCTCATCGCGCGGCTCCCGCTTTCCATTTACGTGACCGCGAACCCGGATGACATGCTTGCGCGCGCGATTGCGCGGGAGCGTAAGGTGACGCCGGTCGTGGAGGTCCACCGGTGGCAGCAGGAACTGCAGGCCGTTCCGTCCATCTACTCCCTGGAGAAGGACTACGTGCCGAGCCCGACGCGGCCGCTCATCTACCATTTCTTCGGCTCGGCCACGTATCAGGACAGCATCGTGGTGACGCAGGACAACTTCGTCGATGCGCTCGTGTCGGCATCGCGCAAGGAGTCGTCGACGGTTCCGCAGGCGGTGAACGCGGCACTCACGAGCACGACCCTTCTCTTCCTCGGCTTCCGGCTCGATGACTGGAGCTTCCGGGTGCTGTTCCGCTACATCATGAACCAGCAGGGGAGCAGCCTGCTGCGCAAGCGGGTGCACGTGGCGGTGCAGGTGGACCCCGAGGAGAGTGAATTCGACGACCCCGACGTCGCCCGCCGGTACATCGCGCAGTACCTCGGCGACGAGAAGATCCGGATCTACTGGGGCTCCGTCGGGGATTTCGTGGCCGAGCTGGATCGGCGCCGTGCCCCCCGCGCGGCCGGTGCACCGGCGTTAGGCGGTGCGATGCCCGGCGCTGCCGTGCCGGCGGGATCATGACTGCCCCGGTTGCGGCGCCACTGCAGGGCGCGCTCACGCTGCTGCCGTCGGGGGGGCGGCCCAACCCCTACGTGGGCCCGCGCGCGTTCCGGAGCGGGGAGACGCTCTTCGGGCGGGGGCACGAGACCGAGTCGCTCACCTCGCTCCTCCTGGCCGAGCGAATCGTGCTGCTGCACTCGCAGTCGGGAGCGGGCAAGACGTCGCTGCTCCAGGCGAATCTCATCCCGCGGCTCGTGGAGGAGGGGTTCGACGTGCTCCACCCGGCGCGTGTGAGCCGTATCCCGGCGGAGACACCGAAGTCCAAGGTCTGCCGGTACACGCTGAGCACGATGATCGACTGGGAGTGTGACCGTCCCGATCCTCGCCCTCCGGAAGAGCTGACGCACCTCGATCTGGAGGGGTACCTCGCATCGCGGCCGCGGGCGCGTCCGGACGCGCCGGAGGTTCTCATCTTCGATCAGTTCGAGGAGCTCCTGACGCTCGACGCGACGGACGTCGAGGCGAAACGCGAGTTCTGTCGTCAGGCGGGGATCGTCCTCCAGAACCGCATGCGCTGGGCGATCATTGCCATGCGCGAGGAGTTCATCGGGGCGCTCGACCCGTTCCTCGACCTCTTTCCGACTCGTCTGGCGGCCCGGTTCCGGCTCGAGCTGTTGTCTCCGGAATCGGCTCGGGCGTCCATCGCGGGCCCGGCGGAGCGGGCGGGTGTGCGATTCGCGCCCGAGGCCGTCGAGCGGCTGGTCAGCGACCTGCGGAAGGTGCGACAGCAGGTCGATGCGACGACGGTGACCGAGCGCGACGGCCCGTTCGTGGAACCGGTGCAGCTCCAGGTCGTGTGCACGCGGCTCTGGGAGAACCTCCCGGCTGACGTGACGGTGGTGACCGCCGAGCGGGTCGGTGCGGTGGGCAACGTCGACGACGCGTTAGGCGGCTAGTACAACGAGGCGATCGGGCGGGCAGCCACGGCCGGTGGGTGTCAGGAAGGTGATATCCGGCGTTGGATCGAAACGTCGCTCATCGTGAACCGCGTGCGCGCGCAGGCGCTACAGGGAGCGGAGGCCGCGCACCACGTGTCACCGGCGGCCGTGCGGGCCCTCGAGGATGCGTATGTGGTACGGCGAGAGGAGCGGCGGGGTGGTATCTGGTACGAGCTCGCACACGACCGGCTCGTGACGCCGGTGCTCAAGGACAATGCGCGGTGGCGCGACGCGTCGCTGAGCGAGATCGAAAAGCTGGCGGCGCAGTGGGTCGAGGACGGGCGACCGAACCGCCTGCTCGAGGCCACGGCACAGCCGGGGATACTGCGGGAGTTGAACGCGCTCAACCGCCGCATCAAGCAGGGAACCGTTCGCGTGGCGCCCGAGGTACGCGAATACATCACGTCGTCGCGCAGGTTTCTGTTCAAGCGCGCCGCCATGATGTACGGCACCGTCGCGGCGCTCGCGATCGGCTTCGTCGTCTGGGACCTCTACCGGGACCGGCAGCATCTCACGCGTGACCGGCAGTTGCTCGAGGCGAAGAGCGAGAGCCTGCAAGTCGTGGTCGATTCGCTGAATCGTCTGAGCACGACTGTGTACCAGGGCCTGTGGGGGCTCGAGCAGACGACGCCTGATCGGTTGAAGCAAAGTGTCGCGGCGAATCAGGCATTGCAGACCGTCGTGCGCCGGTCGGACAAGACGCCGCGAGCGGCGGTTACCATCGAATACTTCTTCAAGCGCCGCGACCCCGAGCGCGTGGAGTTCGCATTGCGGGATCTGGGGTACCGGGTCAGCGTCGAGCAAGCGCGCGCCGAGGAGGTCGCGACGAACGCCATCTCGTATGGCAGCAACGTATCGCTGGCGGACGTGCGCATCATCGCGCTCGCCGTGGCGCGCACGGGCGCGCAGCTCAGACGCATCTGTCCGTTCCTCAACACCGCCGGGCGCGCGGACGTCGTTCAGGTCATCGGCTCTGCGGCGGCGGAGCGACTCCGGCCGTTGAGCGTCAAGGAGCTGGAGTCGATAGGGCCGGGTGGCCGGCTCCCGTGTCCGAGCGGTCCGTCGGCGGCTCGCTGATCTTCGTCCACACAGGTTTGGCCCACGCGGTCGAGCGGGTTCACTTCCTCGCAGAGCAGCACCGGAACCGCCGCCGCAGCGCGCGGTTCTCGGTCTTTGCGGTCGTCGCCGTCGCGCTCGCGGGCATTCCACTCTGCGTCATTCTCGCACCGTTCCTCTACGGGGTGGTACTGGTCGCGGCGCATGCCGGCGACCTCGTGGCGCCGCTGTCCAGTCGCCAGTGGGAGGTGCTGCATGAAGTCGCGTTCGCGCTACCCGCCGTCTGGAAAGCTGTGCGAGGGGAGCCGACGCGTGTCACGTTAGGCACGCTGGCCATGCTCTACGTCGCGCCGGGCGCGGTGACGATGCTCGTGGCCTGGCCGCTCGTTCGTCTCCTGTCGCGCGTCGGTGGCGCAGGCACGGTGCTGCGCCGGCTGCCGTCTCGCGAGCCGGACGCCATACGACTTCCCGACCAGCAGCTCAGGAACCTCGTTCAGGAGATCGCCGTCGCGGCCGGCGTCCGCCCGCCGGCGGTGCGGATCATCGACTCGCCGGCAGTGAACGCCGTGGCCGTGGGGCTCACGACCGATGACGCGACGATCCTCGTCACCGCCGGGTTTCTCCACCGACTCGACCGCGATCAGCGGCAGGCCATCATCGCCCACCTGGTGGGGTCGATCGGGAACGGCGACCTCGAGATCGCGGCCACCATCCTGTCGGTGTTTCAGACGTGGGGGCTCATGGCGTTGCTGCTCGAGACGCCACTCGACGCGCGACGGCGGGTGCTCGTCAGGCAGTTCGTGCGCCTCTCGCTCGACGCCGTCCGGGGACGTGCCGACCCCGAGGCCGCGCGCGCGATGCTCGACTCGTTCCTCGCCAGCAGCGCCTTGGTGTTCGACGAGTTCTTCGAGAATCTGGACACCATCAGGCCGGAGTCGGTCGGACACGCGTGCGCGGTCATCGTGATTCACATCCCGCTCATCGCCACGATCGGGCTCGCCTCGATCGCGGCGAAGCAGTCGATCGGCCTCTTCACCAACCTCATCCTCGGGCCGTGGCTCGCGCCGATGTGGCGTGCACGGCGCCGGCTCGCCGACGCGACGGCCGTTCAGCTCACCCGCAACCCGGATGCGCTCGCGCGGGCGATTCGCGATCTCGACGCGGCTGACGTGAAGGTTGACGGGGGAGAGGCGGTGAACTTTCTCTTTCCCGTCTGGCCGGGCCCGAGCAAGGCGACGATGACGGAGGCGACGGACG
>DASURJ010001154.1:0-10314 GCA_036280115.1 Gemmatimonadaceae bacterium | reverse complement strand
GAGCTCCTTCGACGGACTGCGGTCCTGGAAGTACAGCACGGCGATGTTCTGCTTTGCAAAGTCGCCCTCGAGTCCCGCGGGAGCGGCTGCGGTCCCCTGCGTCGCCTTCCAGCCGAACCAGCCGCCGACTGCCAGCAGCGGCACCGCGACCGCGGCTGCGATCATCGCCGTCTTTTTCCGGCCCGCACCCAGCGCCGGACGCTCCACCGTCTCGGCGGCGATGGCCTTCGCCTTCAGGCTGTCGCGCCGTCGCCGGGCCGCGCCCTCATTGTCAGTGAGGGCCGCGGCGAAATCCATCGCGTTGCGGAACCGGTCTGCCGGGACTTTCGCCATCGCGCGGACGATCGCGTCCTCCACGGCATCGGGCACGGTACCGCGGACGATCTTCAGACTCGGCACGTTGTCGAGCGAGTGCCGAGCGAGGAGCGCCATCGCCGTAGGCCCCGTGAACGGCGGCTGCCCGGCGAGCAGCTCGTAGACCACGCACGCCAGGCTGTAGATGTCGCTCTCCGGCGTAACGTCCTTGCTCCCCATCGCCTGCTCGGGCGACATGTACGTCGGGGTTCCGACGGCCATGCCGGTACGAGTCAGGGTCTCACCACCGGCGACCGACACGGCGCGTGCGATGCCGAAATCGGCCACCATCGCGCCGCTCGCATCCAGCAGGATGTTCTCCGGCTTGATGTCCCGGTGGATGACGCCCTGCATGTGCGCATACGCCAGCGCCTCGGACACCTGCTGCGCAATGGAGATGGCGTCGTCGACCGCCAGCTGCTTCTCCCGGTTCAACCGATCGCGAAGCGACGCCCCGTCAACGAACGGCATGACGTAGTACAGCACACCGTCCGCCTGGCCAGAATCGAGCACGCCGACAATACGCGGGTGCTGCAGCTTTGTGCCGACCTCGATCTCGCGAAGAAAGCGCTCCTGACCGAGCGACGCGGCGAGCTCCGGCAGCAGGACCTTGACGGCGACGTGTCGGTTGTGCGTCAGGTCGCGCGCGAGGTAGACGGTCGCCATGCCGCCGCGCCCGAGCTCACGCTCGAACGCGTAGCGCCCCGCTAACGCATTCTGGAGCGTCGCGAGCGAGATGTTGGAGGTTGTGGCTTCCACGGGGCCCCCTCAAAACATGCGACGATGGGCCGGCGTCACAAAACGTCCGCGACTCCGGTCACCCGCCGAGGCCATACTATAGTGAAAGGGACGAAGCGACTGCTAGGTCTACAGGCCACCTTTGTGCAAACATCCGTAGATCGACGTGGCGGTCAGCCACCCGGCCAGTCGCCACTGATCCCGCGGCCAAAGGACCAGGCTTTGCCGGCCGTCCCGCGTACCCTTCACGCATTAACCTGTTCCAATATACGTAATTCCGGCTCGTCTGCCGACACTCACAGTCGGGGAGGTTTTCGCCAACGCGTCGCCTGCTCGTACGCGTACGCCAGCCTGATCAGCGTCTCCTCCGACCACGGGCGCCCGAAGAACTGCAACCCGGCCGGCAGGACGCGTCTCGTGTAACCCATCGGGACTGTGATGGCCGGGAACCCGGTGCTCGGCGAGAAGAGCTGGTTGTTGTCCCCGTGTGGCGTGTTCAGGTCACCGATGAGACGAGGCGGGTTGCTCCACGTCGGATAGATCAGCGCGTCGAGCTTGTTGTCCTCCATCGCGCGGAGAACCGCCGTGCGTAGCCCTTCGCGGAAGCGATCGCGCGCCGCGCACCCCGGATTCGCCTCCGGAGGGAGCGACTCGGCCTGCGCCGCCGTGAGCCGCACCTGCACGGACGGGTGAAAGCGATTCGATCGGATCAGCTCTGCGACGGTCTTCACCGGAATCGTGGAGTCGTTGCGCGACGCGAGGTACCGCTCGAAGTCGAACTTGAACGGGTTGCACCCGCGCGCCGAGCGACGCAGGGAGTCGAGCTCGGGGATGACGACCGAGTCGATCACCGTGGCTCGCTGGCGTCGCAGGTCCGCGACCGCGCGGGAAAAGACGCGAACGACCTCGGTATCCGTCGTGGCGGTCAGGTACGCTTGCGGCAGCACCCCGATCCGCGCGCCTCGCAGCCCGTCGCGCCGGAGCGAGCGTGCGTACTGCGGGAGCGTGCGTTGTCGACTCGGCTCGGTGGCCGGGTCGCCGGGGTCGTACCCCGCGACGACCTGGAACACGGCCACCGCGTCGGTGACCGTGCGGGTCATTGGGCCGGCAATATCCGACGCGAGGTTGAGCGGCACGACACCCGATCGACTCGTTAGGCCCATCGTCGACCGGATCCCCACGAGCGCGTTGTGTGCCGACGGCCCGCGAATCGAGTTGCCCGTGTCGGTGCCGAGCCCCACGACGCCGAAGCTCGCGGCCACCGCGGCGCCGGTGCCTCCACTCGACCCGGCCGTCACCCGGTCCAGCGCGTACGGGTTCTTCGTGTAGCCGGGAAGGATGGAGCTCACGGTCTCGTACGGCGAGAACGCGAGCTCGGCCATGTTCGATTTCGCGAGCACGACCGCCCCGGCATCCACCAGGCGCTGAACCATCGTCGCATTCTGGCGAGGGGTCCAGCCGCTGAGCGCGAGTGAGCCGGCGGTGGTCTGGAGCCCCGCTGTCTCGAAGTTGTCCTTCACGATCACCGGCACGCAGTGCATGGGGCCCACGAGTGTGCGGGTCGCGGCGAACCGGCGGTCGAGTGAGTCGGCGACAGTCAGTGCGCGCGGGTTCGCGACGACGATCGCGTTGATGGCCGGCCCCTGCTTGTCGTACCGCTCGATGCGCGCCAGGTAGCCGGCGACGATGGCGCGACACGTCGCTGTACGGCGCGTGATCGCGGCGTGGACGTCGGCGATGGTGGCCTCGACGAAGTTGAACCCCTGACGTTGTTGTGCCGCCGCGGCGGAGGCGAACGCGATGAGCGGGATGAGTGGGATGAGCGGGGTGACGGCGTGGCGAATCGACCGCATTGGGTGCATGTCAGGCTCGGACAATTGGGGTCGGAATGAGTCCCAAGCTTCGAGCCGCCCGCCGAGCGACGCAAGTCGTCGCACCCGAGTGGCGTTCAGCGCCTGGTGATCACCCCGCAGGCGACGCGGGAGCCGCTGTTCCCGGGACCATTCGGGCCGTCGTTCGTCCGCTCGTCGTCCGGGTTTGCGTGGATCACGATGGCGCTGCCGTCGGTGTCGAGGACCGATCCGGCGCCATCGCCGAGCGTCAGGTTCGGGTTCACGGTGTCGAGCGTTCCGTTTCCGGAGGCGTCGACGGTCAAATTGGGCAGGTCCCCCGCGTGTGGGCCCTCCGGGTTGAGCCGGCCATGCTGACGACCCGTCGGGTTGTGGTGGCCACCTGCGGATGAGAAGGGCGTGGAGGTCGAGCCGTCACAGGCGCCGGTTCCGTGCACGTGCACGCCGTGGACCCCCGGGGTCAGCCCGGTGGCGTTGAGGCGAACACGGACGCCTCCGCCTTCGGCCGTCGAAACCTCGCCCGAGCCGACCTCACGGCCGGACGCGTCACGGAGTGTGAACGTCCCGCCGGGGGCGTCCGACCCGGCGGAGCTGGTGCTGGCGCATCCCGAGCCGATCACCGCGGCAGCGATTGCAAAACAGGTCCAGCGAGCCATGATACCTCTCCAGTGGGTTCGAGTACGATTGGGTGTCTCCCCGACTGCCGCGCGAGAGTGATGCCACGAGAGAGAATACGCACAGCATCGCGCGCCGCTGGTGCGTTGGAAACGGAGCGTGTCCTCCTTCCCGTAACCTTCATGATGCGACGTCCTCTCGTTGCTGTCCTGCTCGCTGCCGTCCTGCTCGCGTGCGCGCAGCGTTCCGCGCCCGACGGGGGCGTGGCTCCCTCCGGCTCCACGGTCGTGGCACCGGAGCGCGGCTCCCTGGTGGTTGTGGGTGGCGGGCGCGTGGGCCCGGAGATCGTGAACGAGTTCCTCAGACTCGCCGGCGGGAAGCAGGCGGCCTTCGTGGTGATCCCGACCGCGGGTGGCGACACCGCGTACACGGACTCGTGCGCCTGCACTCGCTTTCTCCGCGACGCCGGCGCGACGGACGTGACGGTGCTGCACACCTACGACCCGAAGCAGGCGGACACCGAGGAGTTCGTGGCGCCGATCCGTCGGGCGAACGCGGTGTGGTTTCCCGGCGGGCGCCAGTGGCGTCTGGCTGATGCCTACCTGGGGACGCGGACGGAGCGCGAGCTGCACGCGTTGCTCGCACGCGGGGGTGTGGTCGGCGGCTCGTCGGCGGGGGCGTCGATCCAGGCGAGTTATCTCGTGCGCGGCGCGCCGGAAGGTAACACCATCATGATGGCGCCGGGCCACGAGCGGGGCTTCGGGTTCCTCCGGGACGTGGCGGTGGACCAGCACGTGCTGGCGCGCAACCGCCTGAACGACCTGCCCGAGGTGCTCGCGAAGCACACGAAGTTGTTAGGCATCGGGATCGACGAGGGCACGGCGATCGTCGTGCAGCGCGATACGTTCACGGTCCTCGGCGCGAGCAAGGTGTTCGTGTACGGCGGGCGCGACCAACCGGATTCCGGAAAGGTCTACCGCACGCTCATCTCGGGCGACCAATACGACCTCGGCCGGCGTCGAGTGATTCCGCGTATGGGGCCAGAGTCCTGACGCGTCAGGACTCTGGCCCCATACGCGTCACTCGGCGCGGAGTGCAGCCAGGGGGTCGGCGCGTGACGCGCGCCAGGCCGGTGTCAGTGCCGCAACCCCCGACACGACGAGGAGGAACGCGGCGACGGACCCGAAGGTGAGCGGGTCGGTCGGGCTCACGCCATACAGCAGTCGACCGAGGAATCGCGTGGACAGGGCCGCCGCGGCGAGGCCCACGACCACGCTCGCGGCGACGAGCCGCAGGCTCTGGCCGAGGACGGCGAGCCGCAACGACGATGGCGCCTCGCCGAGCGCCATGCGAACCCCGAACTCCTTCATGCGCTGCCCCACCGAGTACGCGATCACGCCGTAGATGCCAATGGCCGCGAGCACCAGCGCGATCCCGGCAACGAGCTGCATGAGCAGCAGACTGAACCTGGCGTGCGCCCGCGCGGTCTCGACGAAGCTCGAGAGCGGGACGAGGTCGTTGACCGGGAGCTCGGGATCCGCGGCCCCGATTTCGCGCCGGATGGCGGCTGCCAGAGGCGTGAGATCGCTGTTCGCGCGCACGACGAACGACAGGCGACTACCCGCGAAAGCGTAGACGGGCGAGTAGATCTGCGAGAGCCCGTCGCTCGAGAGGTCATGAAGCCGGACGTGCTCCACGACGCCCACGACCGTCGCAAACGGATCGTCGCTCCCCGTTTCGTCGACCTGCAGTCGCTTGCCGATCGCGCTCTCACCCGGCCAGGCACGCGCGGCCAGGGTGGCGTCGACGATGATCACGGGCGGCGCATCCTGATCGTCCGAGCGCGCGAATGTTCGTCCGGCGAGGAGACGCGTCCCGGTGGCGGTGAAGAAGTCGCCACTCACCGTGCGGCCATCCGCGGTCACGCTCTCCCACTTCTCCCTGGTTTCTTCGTTGTAGGCGTAGGGCTGGAGCGGCCCGCTGCCGGTGAGCGGCAGCTGAGTCGTCACGCCGACGGCACTGACGCCTGGCAAGGCGCGCAGGCGCCGCTCGATGCCCTCGACGAACGCGAGGCGCGCGTCGGAGCTCGGGTACTTCGAGCTCGGAAGCGCGAGCTGGAACGTGATCGCTCCGTTGGGATCGAAGCCCGGTCGCACCTGCTGGAGCGCGATGAAGCTGCGCACCATGAGTCCGGCTGCGACGAGCAGGACCAGGGTCAGAGCGACCTCGGCGACGACGAGCCCTTGCCGAAGCCGGGCCGCTCGGCCGTGTCCGGCCACGCGTCCGGCGCTGCGCATCACGTCGCCGACACCGCTCCGTGCTCCGTGAAGCGCCGGCGCGAGCCCGAACAGAATCGTCGTCCCGACGCACACCGACGCGACGAACGTCAGCACGACCCAGTCGACGCGGACGCTCGAGAGCCGCGGCAGGTTTGCGGGCTGCAGATAGGCGAGGTACGCGAGCGCGGCGTACGTGAGGAGCAGTCCCATCGCGCCGCCGGCGAGGGCGAGCACTGCGCTCTCGGTCATCATCTGTCGCACGATGCGCGAGCGTGATGCCCCCATGGCGAGGCGCACGGCCAATTCGCGCTCGCGGCCGGTCGCGCGCGCCAGAACGAGGTTGGCGACATTGGCGCACGCGATGACGACGAGCATGCCGGCGGCCACGAGAAGGATGAGGAGTGCGGGGCGGACGCCTTTCACGACATCGTGATGCAACGAAACGACGCGGATGCGGAGATTCGACGCCCGGTGAACGGCGTGACGCTCGCGGAAGCGCGTGGCCACGGCGTTCATCTCGGCCTGGGCCTGGGCGACCGTCACGCCGGGCCGGAGGCGCCCGAAGACGGTGAAGCCCGTGAAGTTCCGCGGTGGCATCCGCTCCCGGTTGAACTGGAGCGGCTTCCACAGCTCGGCGTCGCGGATCAGGAACGCCTCGGAGGGCAGGAGAAGGCGGAAGCCGGGTGGTAGCACGCCGACGACCTCGTTAGGGACGCCGTCCAGCAGGATGGTCTTGCCGACGATGCTCGTGTCGCTGCCGTAGCGGCGCACCCACAGCGCGTGCGTCAGCATGACGGCCCTCGGGCCGCGAAACTGCTCCTCGTCCGCCGTGAAGCCGCGGCCGAGCATCGGGTCGACTCCGAGGAGCGGGAAGAAGTTCGCGCTCGCGCTGCTCACCTCGACGCGCTCCGGGTCGCCGGCGCCGGTGAGGATCCCGCTCGACCCTGTGGGCCCCGACCCCGCCGCGAACTCCTCGAACAGCGTCGTCTCGTGCGGGTAGTCGAGGTAGTCCGCGGCGGAGACCGCGGGCAGCGACTGCGCGCCGTCACCAAGGTCGTTCCAGATGTTGACCAGGCGATCGGGGGCCCGGTAGGGGAGGGGGCGCATGAGCACCCCGTTGACGACGCTGAAGATCGTCGTGGCGGCACCGATCCCGAGCGCGAGCGCGAGGACCGCCACGGCGGTGAAGCCGGGATGCCGGAGGAGTCCGCGCCCGGCGTAGCGCAGGTCATGAACGAACGAGTCACGCATTGGGGTGTCCGTGTACGAAGGATCGGGAAGCTTCGCGGCGAGGCGGCGCTCGCGCGCGTGCTCACGGTATCGGGCCATCGGCGCCACCCGGACGACGTCCGCCGTCGCCTGCAGGCCGAGGACGATACGCCTAACGCCACCACGTCCGGGGACCGATTGGAGCGCCCACGCGAGCTGATCGACCATCTCGTCACCGTACTGCTCGCGCATTCGCTCCGGGAGGAGCCGGAGTGCGAGGCGAAACAGGCGGACGATGACCGCCGCGGTCATGCTTTCGTGCCTCCGTGGCCGCCGAGTGCCAGCCGGCCGCGCACGGTCCGTGTCATGGCCTCGAGCCGCTTCACCTCGCCGACGACTGCGGCGCGGCCGGATTTCGTCAGGCGGTAGTAGCGGCGGCGTTCGCTCTCACCGGCGGGATGCCTGCCGCTCGCGCTCAGCTCCTCGACGAAACCGTCCCCGGCCAGCTGTTCCAGCAGCCCGTACAACGTCGCGGGCCAGAGATGAAGGGCGCCGCCCGTCTGCTCGAGGACGTCGCGGACGATGCCGAGGCCGTGCTTGTCGCCATCGAGGAGAGCGACGAGGATGTGAAACGTGTTGGTCTTCACCGAGGCGGGTGATGGGACCCCCACGCTATTGTATCAACTCATACAATAACAAGTCCGGCGGTGAGTGCGCGATCAAACCGGACGGATCGCTGACGCGACTCGCACAAATCGAGCAATTGCGCTTACCCCCGTCCGAGGCTCCCGAAGGTGTCGCAGGAGTTCGGGTCGCCGCTCTCGAGACCGCGCCGGAACCACTGTGCGCGCTGGGCAGCGGAGCCGTGCGTGAACTTGTCCGGGCGGATCTGGCCGGTCATCTGCGCCTGGATGCGGTCGTCGCCGACCGCGGACGCGGCGGCGAGTCCTTCCTCGACGTCCCCCTGCTCGAGCAGGCGCCGCTGCGCTGTGCTGTTCCCCCACACGCCGGCGAAGCAGTCGGCCTGCAGCTCGAGCGCCACCGACAGCTGGTTCGCCGCGCCCGGTCGGGTGCCCTGCATCTGACGCACGCGCTGCTCGATGCCGAGCACGTGCTGCACGTGGTGTCCGAGCTCGTGCGCGATTACGTACGCCTGCGCGAAGTCGCCCGGCGCGCCGAACCGCTGGGCGAGCTCGTCGAAGAAGCTCAGGTCCAGGTACACACGCTCGTCGGTTGGGCAGTAGAACGGGCCGACCGCAGCCGGAGCGTCACCGCACGCCGTGGACACGCCGTCGCGGAACACTGCCAGGCGGGCCTCGCGGTACTGATCGCCGTACTTCGGAAGGAGCTGTCCCCACACCTGTTGGACGTCATCGAGGACGAACGAGACGAACTGAACGCGCTCCTCTTCCTGGGGCGTGGTGGCGACTGGCTGCTGGACGTCGCCCGGTGACGCCTGCGGTGCGGGAAGCCCGCCACCGCCGCCGTCGAAGATGTTCACGCCGAAGACGAGACTCAGCACGAGCGCGATCAGCGCTCCGCCGATCCCCATACTGCGCCCACCGATCATTCGACCGCGGCCTCCGGTCTGCCCCCGAAGGTCGTCGAGATTTCGGCTCCGCCCGCCCGGTGTCCAACGCATGGTCGCTCCTCGAGTCGCGTACGGTGAACCGCGCTACAGTGCAGAAGGCGAGCCGCGTCGCTGCCGGGGCCGGCTGCCGAGTCCGCTGACCTTATTCTGGGGGCAGTCGCCCCAGGGGGCAACCGGAACGCGGCCGGCGGTGGCCCCCGGTATTTGCCCGCGCCGGTGTGGCGTGTTACCGTCGGTGCAGCGCGAGGGGCGCATCCAGTCCGCGGAAAGGGCAGTGCCCACCCTGTACGACCCATCGAGTCGACGAACCTTCTTTCAGCCCGATACCGAGCGGACTCCGGGCGAGCTCTGAAAGGAGATTCGTGTGGACATGCTGCCCCTGCCTCCGCGTCCGGACATCGACCACTACCGGAAACGCGCGAAGGATCTGGTTCGCGCCGCCAGATCGACGGACGACGGTGCCGTGCGCGCCTGGGCGGCCGGCTGGCATCGGGCGCTCGCGACCTCGTTAGGCGGCGACGTGACGCCGTTCGTCGCGGGGAGCATGACCCGCGCGCTGACCGCCATCGCGGACCAGGTGCGCGCGCAGCAGGACCCCGCGCGGACATCGAGCAGCGGCTTCGCGCTCGCCGACGCTCAGCTCCTCATCGCGCGCGCACACGGGTTCGAGAGTTGGGCGCGCTTCGCCGGCCACGTGCAGCGGCTCCCCGGCCGCAATGCGCGATTCGAGGCGGCCGCCGATGCGGTCGTCGACGGCGACCTTCCCGCGCTGCAGGCACTCGTCGCCGCCCAGCCGGACCTCGCTCGCACGCGGTCGACGCGCGTGCACCACGCCACGCTTCTGCACTACGTCGCGGCGAACGGCGTCGAGGACTTCCGCCAGCGGTCGCCGAAGAACGCCGCGGACGTCGCGCGCTTCCTGCTCGAGTCCGGGGCGGACGCGGATGCGCTGGCCGACACGTACGGTCGCGATCGACTGCAGACGACGATGAATCTGCTCGTCTCGAGCGGCCACCCGGTCGCCTCGGGCGTTCAGGTCCCGCTCGTGGACGTCCTCGTGGACTACGGTGCACAGGTGAACGGGCTCGACGACGACGGCTCGCCGCTCATGACGGCAATCGCGTTCGGCTATCGCGATGCGGCGGAGGCGCTCGTCAGGCGCGGGGCACGCGTCGACACCATCGTCACGGCGGCGGCCCTCGGCCGCGCCGATCTCGTGGGCGACTACCTCATGGACGGCAGGACGCTCCGCCCTGGTGTGCCGCTCGTCGATCCGCCCTGGTTTCGCCTCCCCAAGGAGCCCGTCGCGCACATCGAGCTCGCGCTCTCGTGGGCGTGCAGGTTCGGCCGCGGCGAGGTCGCGCATCGCATGCTCGACCGCGGCGTGTCGCCGCGCGCGCACGACAAAGACCACATGACGGCGCTCCACTGGGCCTCGGCGAGCGGGCTCCTCGACGTCGTGGACCGGTTGATCCGCATGGGCGCGCTCCTCGAGGCGCGCAACGACTGGGGCGGCACCGTGCTCGATTCCACGCTCTACTTCGTCCGCCACGATCCGGCGTTCGGGGTGGATTACCTGCCGGTCATCGGCCGGCTACTCGAGGCCGGCGCGGACGTCACGGCGATCGATTCGGCCCCGACCGGGGATGGTCGAATCGACGACCTGTTGCGGGATCAT
>DASURJ010001153.1:0-7998 GCA_036280115.1 Gemmatimonadaceae bacterium | reverse complement strand
GGTTGTGACCCCGCGCTCGGTTACCTCGGCACGAAGAGCGGAAGTCGTGACGTGTTTCGCCGCGCCGGTATCCTCATGCCGCCGGGGTTCGAGCACCTGCGAGGCGAGGACGACATGATCCGCGCCCTCGTGCAGCTCAAGCGCGAGAACCCGTGGGTCGCTCGGGCCGTCATCAAGCTCGAGGAGGGCTTCTCGGGTGAGGGCAACGCGATCTTCTCGTACGATGGCGCGCCGAACGGGGCAGCGCTGGCGCCCTGGGTGCGGGCCGAGCTCCCGCGACGCGTTCGCTGCGTCGCGCCAGGAGAATCCTGGGAGTCGTACGTACAGGAGTTCGCGCGCCTGGGCGGCATCGTCGAGGCGTTCGTGGACGGCGTCGAGGTGCGCTCGCCGTCCGCGCAATGCCGGATCGACCCCCTCGGGGTCATCCAGATCATCTCCACCCACGACCAGGTGTTAGGCGGCCCGACGGGACAGGTCTACCTCGGGTGCGTTTTCCCGGCGGATGCGTCGTGCAGCAGTGGCCTGCATGACGCGGCGCGCCGCGTCGCCGCGGTACTCGCGGGCGATGGCGTGGTCGCGCGGTTCGGCATCGACTTCGTCTCCACTCGCTACGACGACGGATGGCGGCACCACGCCATCGAGATCAACCTCAGGAAGGGTGGAACGACGCATCCGTATCTGACACTTCAACTGCTCACCGACGGGTCGTACGATCCCGCGACCGGGCTCTTTCACACGGACACTGGGCAGCCGCGCTTCTACATCGCATCCGACAACCTGTGCGACCCGGCGTATACTGCCCTGACGCCCGACGCGCTCATTGCCGCGACTCGTCGCTCGGGCCTCGCGTTCGATCACACGACGCAAACGGGCGTGGTGTTTCATCTGATGGGCGCCCTCACGGAGTTCGGGAAGGTCGGGGCGGTATGCATTGCGCCCACGCGTGAGAGGGCGCGCGCGCTGTTCGACGCAACGGCGAGGTTGCTCCGCAACGAGTCTGGACGCGCGATCGCCGCCAGGAAACGCGAAACGCCTACCGTCCCGAGGATTCCCGCGCGAGACGATCCGCCAGCCGTTTTCGCCCAGCTGCCGCGTACTGGCGACACGCGTCGGGATCCCGCAAGGCGTCACGAGCGCCGCCCTCCCGCGCTTCGAGTCGCTGCCACAGACGCGACGCCGAGGGGTGCGGTGTGACGAGGATGTCGCACGGAAGTCGTTCGAGCACGGCGAATCCGCGCTCGAAATCCCGGACGGCCGACGGATACGTCGTGCTCCGCGCGTACGAGAACCCGTCCACGGATATCGGCGTCTGGCTATCGGCGTAGACGAAGCTGCGGCATTCGCCTTCGTCGCACGCCCGCCACGACCAGCTCGTGCCGCCGGGCGTGTGCCCCGGCGTGAAGTGCGCCACGATCGCGATCGGCCCCACGCGTAGGGTGTCACCGTCGGCGACGACGCGCACGTTAGGCACCGCCGGGAACGCGAGCGCGACTCCGGCTACCCCTCTCACGGGCCCGGGTCCGCCGTACTGGGGGTCGTCGGGTCCCGAGTGGCCGGTGCGCAGCACAGGTGCACTCGCGGGGCTCGCCGCAACGGTCGCCCCCGACGTGCGCTGCAAGGCCGCGATGCCGCCGGCGTGATCGTAGTGCACGTGCGAGTTCACGATCAGTTCAACGTCCTCGACGCGAAAGCCGAGCGCGCGGATGTTCGCGGCAATGCGCGGCGCCGATTCCGGCAGCGCGGCGTCAATGAGCACGTGCCCGTTCGGCGAGGTCAGCAAGACGGCGCTCAGACCGTGCGTGCCGACGTAATACGTATTCGCGAACAACCGCACCGGACGGGCTGGAGCGTTCCAGGTCGCACAATCCGGGCATTCAGCAGGCGAGTACGCCGCTACGCTGTCGACATCCTGCGCTCCGAGTGCGCTCGCCACGAGAGCGAGCGGAGCGATTCGAAGAGGAAGGTTGCGCATGGCGGCAAGATACTCGCTCCCAGTCATCGATGGTGCCCGGTCACGCCGGTTGAATGGTCCATCCGAATTGTCGCGTCTCGTCCTACCATGTGTCCGCCGGCAGCCACAGCCAACGCCGGCTCACATCCGGACTCACTGACAGGACCAAGCATGCGAACACGCCTTGTCTCCATCGCCGCAACCGTCGTCGTTTCCGCGAGCGTCGCGCACGCGCAATCAGCTCCGAGTGCTTCGGCACCGCCGTCGTCCGCCGCACGCCTTCAGGAAGCGCAACGCGCAATGGGGGCCCGCGATTTCGCAACGGCGGCGACTGTCCTCCGCGAGGTCGTCGCCGCCGAACCGGCAAACGCGCGCGCGTGGAACATGCTCGGCGTCGCACTCAGGCGCGACGGAAAGTGGACTGAAGCGGTCCCCGCACACCGCAAGGCCGCCGAGGTTCCGGGGTCCCGACCGGCAGCGCTCTATCAACTGGGACTGAGCTTTGCCGCCGGCCAGCAACTCGACAGCGCGTTTCACTGGCTCCTCGAGGCCAAGCGCACCGGGCGCGTCAACATGGTCAGCATCGTTCAGGACCCACTCGGCCCCGGACTCACGAGCGATAAGCGATTCGCGTCGCTCATGCCGTCGGCCGCGGAGTTCCGGGATCCGTTCGTCGAGCCGGCGAAGATCATCCACGAGTGGCGTGGTGAAGCCGCCGGCGATCAGTTCGGGTGGATCGCGCGGAACATTGGCGATGTGGATGGCGATCGGGTCGCCGATCTCGTGACCTCGGCGCCAACGAGCGCTCAGGCAGGGCAGAACGCGGGTAAGGTCTACGTGTACTCCGGGAAGACCGGCGCGATGCTCTGGAGCGCCACCGGCGAACCGGGCGGACAGCTCGGCATCGGCGTCGAGGCGGCGGGCGACTTCAACGGCGACGGGACTTCCGACGTGGCCGCAGGCGCGCCGTTCCTGGACAGGGTATACGTGTATCACGGGCGGAGTGGCGCCGTGCTTCGCGTCCTTCAGGGCGAAGCACAGGGTTCGGCGTTCGGACGTCGCGTCGCGGCCGCGGGCGATGTCAACGGTGATGGGTACGGCGATCTTCTCGTGAGTGCGCCGCTGCATAACGGGCCGGCCGGTGCCGGCGCCGGACGCGTGTACGTCTTCTCGGGACGCGACGGGAGCCGCCTGTTCGTCGCCGATGGCGAAGGCGCGGGCGACGGGCTCGGTAACTCGCTCGCCGGGAAGACCGTGAGCGGCGAAAGCTGGATCATCACCGGCGCCGGCGCCGGAGGTGCGAACAACGCCGGGCGCGTGTACGTCTATCGAAAGCTCGACGCGAAGCCGGCGTTCACGATCGATCCCGATCCGACGTCAGCCGGTCTGGGCGGGATGTTCGTGTCCGTCATCGGCGACGTGAATGCGGACGGCGTTCCGGACGTGTACGGATCCGATTTCGGCAACGCCGCGAAAGGTCCCTCCACTGGCCGGATCTTCGTGAATTCGGGGAAGGACGGCCGCAACATCCTGACACTCACGGGTGAGGCCGCGGGTGACGGATTCGGCATCGGGCCCGCGGACGCCGGCGACGTGGACGGCGATAGGCACGACGACCTCATTGTCGGCGCATGGCAGCACAGTAGTGCGGCTCCGAGTGGCGGAAAGGTCTACCTCTACTCGGGGAAAACCGGCTCGCTGCTGCGCGCATGGACCGGCAAAGTGATGGGAGAGACGTTCGGCTTCGACGCGACGGGCATAGGCGACGTCGACGGCGACGGGACCATCGACTTCCTCCTGACTTCGGCGTGGAGCGCCATCGAAGGCCCACAATCCGGGCGCATGTACATCGTGAGTGGTGCGAAGACTGACGGTCGGTGAGGATTGGGCCATCATGATCGCTGACTATCGAGGCCCCATCGTGCCTGGCATCCGCACGGCGATGACCCGTCCTCGCACACACTCGACGGCATCCGCGTAGAGGGTCACCTCGACGACCACCTTCCGCTCGCCCACCTCCGGTGCGTTCGAGCGGAGCAGCAGTTCCGGCCCCAACGGGGTCGGGCGCACGAAATCCACCTGCAGGGATGCGGTGACGAAGCGCGGCGTCTGGTCCACGCCAGGCGTTGCGCCGAGTGTGGCCATCGACGCGGCGGCGGCCGTCGCCATCGCATGGCAGTCGATGAGTGACGCCAGGAGTCCACCGTACACGAACCCCGGAAGCGCAATGTGGTACGACGCCGGGTGAAAGCGGGCGACCGCCTCGCCGTCGTGCCATTCGCTCTTGACGTGCAACCCGTGCGCGTTGAGCCGCCCACATCCGTAGCAGTGGGCGAAGTCGTCGGGGTAGAGATCCTGGAGTGGCTTCATTGGCAGCTCGATTGGCCTCGTTGTTGCGCGCGAAGATAACACATGCGCAAGACTCTCCCCGCGGGCGCTGGTCCGGAGGCCCTCGCCGGGCGGTGTCTGCTCGTCGCATTCGCGGCGGTCACGGTCGCGTGCGCAGGCGAGCCACCTCCCCCCATCGACACGACACTCGTGAGCGCCGCGGTATGCGATACTGCCGGTGCGCGCGCGGTCGTCGAACAGTTCGGCGACCATCTGCGTGATGTCTCGCTGCTTGCACCCGACAGCGTGGTGCGGGATCGGATTCGTGAGGCGTACGCGCCCTACGTGACGCAGGGACTCCTCGAGCTGTGGATCGCGCGCCCCGACAGCGCTCCGGGACGCAAGGTGTCGAGTCCCTGGCCCGACCGCATCAGGATCGATACCGTGAGGCCCGCCGGACTGCGTACCTGCCGCGTCGTGGGCCAGGTCATCTACACGACCAGCGTGAACGAGACCCAGGGCGGCGATACACTTCGCGAGCAGGTCGTACTTCGCGTCACGAGAGACACCACCTGGCGAATCGATGACTACGACGTTGTGCAGAACTGACGCACATCTCGTCTTGCCAGCGACCCCGGGGTAATATCCGGCATGGCCCTGCGCATTCGCGTCAACGGAAACGAGCACGACGTCTCGGCAGCGCCTGACACGCCGCTGCTCCACGTGCTGCACAACGACCTCGCGCTCAACGGACCGAAGTTCGGATGTGGTCTCGGACAGTGCGGCGCCTGCATGGTTCACGTGGACGGCGCACCTCGACGCTCGTGCATGACGGAGCTTTCCGCGGTGGTCGGAAAGGAGATCGTCACGATCGAGGGACTCGGAACGCCGGAGCGCCCGCATCCCCTGCAGCAGGCGTTCATCGACGAGCAGGCCGCGCAGTGTGGGTATTGCATCAACGGCATGATCATGCGCGCAGCCGCCCTGCTGGCACGGACACCACGTCCGACGCGTGACGAGATCACGAGCGCGATGTCAGCGAACCTGTGCCGCTGCGGAACGCACATGCGTATCGTGCGCGCGATCGAGCGCGCGGCAGCAGCGACTCCCGCGAACCCGGACCGCTGACATGGGCGCTCCGGGTATCACTTCGGTCACGCGTCGGGAGTTCCTCGCCGATGCCGGTGTACTGGTCATCGCGTTCACGCTTCTGCCGCGTTCGCTTCGAGCCGCGCCGGCGGGCGACCACCGCTCCGCCGCGGTGGCCCCATCAGCCGACCAACTCGATTCGTGGCTGGTAATCGGTCGCGACGAGCGTGTTACGGTTTACGCAGGCAAGGTGGAGTTGGGCACCGGCGTTTCCACGGCGCTCCGGCAGATCGTGGCCGAGGAACTGGATGTCCCGTTCGACCGCATCGTGTGGGTTCAGGGCGACAGCGCACTGACCGTGAACCAGGGCCGCACGGTGGGAAGCGGGAGCGTGAAGCGCGGTGGCGCTCAGCTCCGGCGAGCGGCGGCCGAGGCTCGTCACGCTTTGCTCGGAATGGCGTCGTCGCGATTCGGCGTGTCGGCGGACCGGCTCCTCATTCGGGACGGGGTCATCTCGGTCAACGGCGACGCGTCACGCAGCGCCACGTTCGGTGGGCTCATCGGCGGCGGCAAATTCGAGCGGACCATCTCCGGACGCGTCGCGCCGAAGCCGGTGAGCTCGTACCGGCTCGTGGGACAGTCGACGCCGCGCGCCGACATCCCGGGCAAGGTGACCGGGACGCACGTGTACGTGCACGACGTGCGCGTACCCGGCATGGTGCACGGGCGCGTCGTGAGGCCGCCGCGCATTGGTGCAACACTCGTATCGCTCGACGAGCGTTCCGTCGCCGGACTCCCCGGTGTCATTCGCGTCGTTCGGAAGGGAACGTTCGTGGGCGTCGTCGCCGAGCGCGAGGAGGATGCGGTGAACGCGGCGAAAGCGCTCGTGATTCGGTGGAGCGCCACGCCCGTGCTGCCTGACGCGGCGCGGCTGCATGACTGGTTCAAGGCGCAGGCTACGACCACGCGCCAGGTGGCCGCCGAGGGCAATGCCGACGCTACGCTCCGCTCGGCGTCACGCGTCGTCCGAGCGTCGTACCGGTGGCCGTTCCAGATGCACGCGTCGATCGGTCCGTCGTGCGCGGTCGCGGACGTGCGTGACGGCAAGGCCACGGTGTGGTCGGCGACGCAGGGCGCGCATCAGCTCTGTGCGCCCATCGCGGGCCTGCTTGGCATGCCGGTCGAGCACGTGCGGGTCATCTTCACCGAGGGCTCGGGATGCTACGGCCATAACGGTGCCGACGACGTCGCGGCGGACGCTGCCCTGCTATCGCAGGCTGTCGGCCGGCCGGTGCGCGTGCAGTGGGGCCGCGATGACGAGCACGGTTGGGAGCCTCAGGGGCCGGCGATGGTGTTCGAGATGGCTGGCGCTGTCGACGGCGGCACCATCTCGGCGTGGACGCACGACGCCTGGACGCCCACGCACGGCGGCCGACCCACGTCCGACCCGTCCACGCTCGTGGCGGGCATGCTCGTCGAGGGCAGACGCACGGGCGCCTTCAAGGGCGGTGGCGGCGGCGAGCGCAACGCGCGGACGACGTATCGGCTGCCTAACGAGCGCGTGACGTCGCACCCGGTGCCGTTCGTACACATTCGTACGTCGTCGCTCCGGGGACTCGGGTCGCCACAGAACTCGTTCGCGAACGAGTCGTTCATGGACGAGCTGGCGGTCGCGGCCGGCGTGGATCCAGTGGAGTTCCGCCGGCGCCATCTCACCGACCCGCGCGCGATCGCCGTGCTCGACGCGGCCGCTCGCCTCGCGCGATGGCAACCACGCGCGAGCTCGCCGAGTCGCCGATCGACGGGCGGGAGCAGGCCGTTGAGCGGGAGAGGAGTCGCGTACGTTCAGTACGATCGTACCGAAGCATACGTGGCCGCGGTCGTCGACGTCGACGTGCGTCCGGACACCGGCGTGGTGCGCGTGCGGCGCGTGTACGTCGCGCACGATTGTGGGCTCATCGTGAACCCCGATGGCGTCCGCAACCAGATCGAGGGGAACGTGGTCCAGGCGATCAGCCGCACGCTCAAGGAGGCGGTGCGCTTCGACACGACGCGTGTGACTGGCCTGGACTGGAACGGCTACCCGATCCTTCGCTTCACCGAGATTCCCGACGCGATCGAGATCGAGCTGATCGACCGGCGAGACGAGCCGTCAATCGGCGCGGGGGAGGCAGCCACGTCACCGATTCCACCCGCCATCGCGAATGCGATCTTCGACGCGACGGGCATGCGGCTCCGTGAGGTGCCGTTCACTCCCGAGCGGGTTCGCTCCGCCCTTCGCGCCTAACGCGTCCAGTCCGAGGTCTCCGCAACCCTGAGTCGTTTGCGCAGCGCCTGCAGGCCGTACGCGAGGCGTGATTTCACCGTCCCCACCGAGATCTCGAGCGCTTCGGCGATCTCCACGTAGGTCATCTCCTCCAGGTAGTGCATGCGCACGATGGCCTGACTCGCCGCTGGAAGCCCGTCGACCAACGATGGTAGCCGCTCGATGAGCTCGCGGTCGTACCGTGGCTCCTCGGGTGTGTCGATTTCCCGTGCATCGGCGGCGTCGTGGGCCGAATCCGCGAGCCAGCGTTTCGCGCGACGGCCGTGACGCACCGCCAACAGGGTGCCGGTCCCGCCTCAGCTTC
>DASURJ010001152.1:0-2044 GCA_036280115.1 Gemmatimonadaceae bacterium | reverse complement strand
GGATGTGGAGCGAGTGTCCGCTCGCCAACGGGAGCTACGTCTTCGAGACGCAGCTCCCACAGAGGGAGGTGGATGCGGCGCACCACCTCAGCGTGATCGTCAGGCGCTGCACCCCCCTCCAGGATGCACGGATCGCGCCGGTCCTGCACCGGCGCACCGTGTCGGTCAGCGATTCGCGGTGATTGCCGGTTTCGCCGCACGGGGGAAGCGCTTCACGATCGCTTCCGTGATCTTCTGCAGCTCCCTGGTATCGCGGGCCGGATCCCGCGACAGGCGCGCCGTGCCCGATCCTCGCCACCACAACTCACGACTGCCCGGATCGACAACGTCCACGATGACGGTGCCCTCCGTATAGGTCGTGATTCGCTCCTCGGGTAGCGGATAGCGCCACCGTGGCCAGTACGGATATCCGTAATCCCACACGGTTACGTCCAGCTCCTCGTCGGCACTGGCGTACACGGCGACGGCGAAGTCGGGACGCTGCTCGTTGACCAGGTAGCCTCGCGCCATCAGCGTCTGCGTGATCGTCTCCCGCAGCGCGCGGTTGGTAATGGAGTTGTTCACCATCGGATCGTACGAGCCCCCGGCCTGCCGCCCGTCGCGGCGCGCCGGCACGGGGAGAACACGGAACGAGCGGAGGTTCGCGATGCTCGCCTCCGGCGACGCCAGCGTTTGCACGTCATACGTGGGCGCGCAGGCGAGACCCCCGATCATCGTTATGCAGGTCGCCGTCATGGCGACGAACCGGCGTTTCATGATTCCACCTCACTCGAAGGTGAGCAGCGTGTACCCTCCCTCATGTCCGATGCGCAGCGCGACGTCCTTGCCGTCGCGCCGGCGCTGGATCTCGACCGACTGCGGGCGCGGAATGTTGTGAGTCAGGTGGGGTCCGCCACCTTCCGTCGCGCCGAACATCATTCGTACGGCTGCGCTCGACTCGTCGTACTCGATCCCGAGGAGCAGCCATTCGGAGACCTGTGCCTGCGACCCGAGCGACAGGGTATCGATCTCGAGATGCGAGCGGCGGCCGAGGTTGCGGCTCGCGAATTCCGCGAGCTGATCGGCCCACACCATCCGGTTCGTGACGATGTCCGTTCGAGTCTCGACGCCCAGCGGCAGGTCCGCTCCCGACCGTTCCGGCACGAGCAGCATGGCGCAGGACGTGCCGCGCAGGACCCGCTCCGCCACGTGGCGAGGACCGGCGAGGCGATCGATGAGCCGCTGCCGATGAAAGCCAGCCACGATGAGCTCCACATGCTGCGCTTCCGCGAAATCGAGCAGCTCCTCCACGACGTGCCCCGTCAGCGTCCGCGTCTCGACGTGCACCGCCGGCGGGAGATCCAGGGCGGCGACGATCCGGTCGAAGGCATCCTGCGCGAGATTGTCGTAAACGCGTTGCCAGCTCCGCGCGGCATCCCCTTCCAGGTACGTATCGCGTGAGCGCACGTGCACGACGTACACCGTCTCCGCCTCGGCGAGGAGCGGCCTCGCACGTCGCGCGGCGTCGGCGCTCGCCTGGTCTATGGCGGCGGCGACGAGCACGCTGCGTGGCAGCCGGGTCGTGCCCTCTGGAACGACGAGCACCGGTATGCGAACCTGTCGCGCCAGCGCGAGCGGCGTTTCCCGCCGCAGCATCACACGCTCGAGGCGCCCGTGGTGGCGCAGGCCCGTGAGCACCATGCCTGCGCCGAGCTCACGCGCGCGACGCGCGATGTGGTGAACCGGACTGCCGATCAGCACCTCCACACTGGGGGGCGGCTGGCCGAACGTGCTCCGCACTTCCGCGGCCAACTGCTGGCGCAGGCTCTCCGCCCGGGCCACCTCGACGCCAGGTGAGTAGATCGGCACCTCCGGAACCGGCATCAGCACCGGCGTCGGCTCCACCACGGAGAGAATGTGGAGCGGCGTCGTCGAGCCCGCGAGCACTTTGCCGATCGCCAGGGCGCCGCTGGCCGTTCTGGTCCCGTCGGTAGCGATCAGCAGCGGCTCCTCGAACACCGGCGCTGCGCGCGCCCCTTCGGGACTCGCGATCGGTGCGGTCGGC
>DASURJ010001151.1:0-2480 GCA_036280115.1 Gemmatimonadaceae bacterium | reverse complement strand
CGGCATCATGTGATTCCCGTCGCGATCGTCATCGATGTGCCCGAGCGGCTCGCGCAGGAGCGAAACCGGACGCGTCCCGACCGCGACTTCGGCCCGCACGTCATTCGGCAGCAGCACTCGCAGCTCCGTCGGTCGCTGAGGAACCTTCAGCGCGAGGGATTTCGACACGTGCACGTTCTGCGGTCGGAGGCAGAGGCCGACGCCGTCGAGTTGGTGCGCGAGCCTCTCTGGAACAACCGCCGGTGGGATCACGGGCCGTTCGACATCATTGGGGACATCCACGGTTGCGCCGATGAGCTCGAGGACTTGCTCGATCAGTTGGGGTACGTCGATGCCGGCGACGTCGCTGCGCCTCGCCACCCTGCGGGTCGGCGCGCGGTCTTCCTCGGTGACCTCGTGGACCGAGGGCCGCGCGTCCCGGACGTGCTCAGGACTGTCATGGGGATGGTGGAGAGCGGCGCCGCGTTATGCGTGCCGGGGAACCACGACATCAAGCTCATGCGCAAGCTGCGCGGCCGCGACGTGCAGGTCATGCACGGGCTGGCCGAGTCGCTCGCACAGCTCGAGGCCGAGCCGCCTGAGTTTCGCGGGCGCGTCGAGCGGTTCATCGATGACCTCGTGAGCCATTACGTCCTCGATGACGGTAAGCTCGTTGTCGCGCACGCCGGGCTGAAGGAGGACCTGCAGGGACGTGGATCGGGAACCGTGCGCGACTTCGCGCTCTACGGCGAAACGACCGGCGAGACCGACGAATTCGGCCTCCCCGTGCGCTACAACTGGGCGGCCGAGTACCGCGGCAGGGCGGCGGTAGTGTATGGCCACACTCCGGTGCCCGAGCCCGAGTGGGTGAACGGCACGATCAACATCGATACCGGGTGTGTGTTCGGCGGGAGACTCACGGCGCTGCGGTGGCCAGAGCGCGAGCTGGTGTCGGTGGCGGCGCGTCGAACGTACGCCGAGCCTGCGCGTCCGTTCCTGAATGCGCCAAGCGAGGATGCGCTCACCGCGCAGCAAGCCCTCGACGATGTGCTGGACCTCGCGGACGTCCAGGGCAAGCGAATCGTGCACACTCGGCTTCATCGCACGGTCACGGTGCGCGAGGAGAACGCGACGGCGGCGCTCGAGGTCATGAGCCGGTTCGCGGTGAACCCCAAGTGGCTCATTTACCTGCCGCCAACGATGTCGCCGTCCGAGACGACGGCGCGCGAGGGACTTCTCGAGCACCCGGCGGAGGCGTTCGCGTACTTCCGGTCGCAAGGCGTCCCGGAAGTGATGTGCCAGGAGAAGCACATGGGATCGCGCGCCGTCGCGATCGTGTGTCGCGACGGTGCGGTCGCGCGGCGGCGCTTCGGCATTGTCGAGGATGGCGCCGGCGTCATCTACACACGCACGGGCCGGCGTTTCTTCGACGAGGCGGCGATCGAGGACGCATTGCTCGCCATTGTGCGCGACGCGCTCGATGGGACCGGCTTCTGGGATGCGCACGCAACGGACTGGGTGTGTCTGGACTGTGAGCTCATGCCGTGGTCCGCGAAGGCGCAGGAGCTCATCCGACGTCAATACGCGGCCGTTGGGGCCGCGGCCTCGGTTGCGTTAGGGGAGACGATGGCGGTGCTCGATGCGGCGGCGGCCCGCGGGATCGACGTGTCCGCGTTGACGCACGAATACGCCGAGCGGGCGTCCCTGGCGGGGCGCTACGTGGCGGCGTACGCACGCTACTGCTGGCCGGTCGCGTCGGTGAACGACCTGCGGCTCGCGCCCTTCCATGTGATGGCGACCGAGGGCGCCGTGCACGTCGACAAGGACCACGCGTGGCATATGCGCACTCTGGGTGAGCTGACCGCGGCGGGCGGCCCGGTGCTGTTCACGACCCGGCACCGGCTCGTGAACGTGACGGATCCCGAGAGCGAAGCAGCGGCGATCGTGTGGTGGGAGGAGATGACCGCCGCCGGTGGCGAAGGCATGGTCGTGAAGCCGTTGCCGTTCGTGGCAAAGGGAAGCCGCGGCCTGGTCCAGCCGGCGGTGAAGTGCCGCGGGCGTGAGTACCTCCGAATCATCTACGGCCCGGAATACACCGTGCCCGCAAACCTGACGCGCCTCCGCCAGCGCGGGCTTCACGCGAAGCGATCGCTGGCGTTGCGCGAGTTCGCCCTCGGCATCGAGGCGCTGGAGCGGTTCGTTCGACGGGAGCCGCTGCGTCGCGTGCACGAGTGCGTGTTTGGCGTCCTCGCGCTCGAGAGTGAACCGGTGGACCCTCGGCTCTGATCCTGCCCACGGCCCCATGCGGCGCGTATCCCATGGCAACCGTGCGCCGGGATGCCGCCTTCACCCGGGTGCCGCTCGTGATGCCGAGCGCGCGGCGAACGCGCGCGCCGGGTTGGCGCACTTCGGATGACGCACATCTGCGAAATCATGTCTAATTGTGAGACGTGATTTCACTGACGCTCAAGCAACTCGCCCTCGCTATCGGCGCGACGCCG
>DASURJ010001150.1:0-5638 GCA_036280115.1 Gemmatimonadaceae bacterium | reverse complement strand
GAGCACTTCGATCACAACTCGAGGCCGCGACGCGACCTAACGCGAAGTGGGGCCGCCGAGCTGGCGCTCGAACGGCCCCGACCTGAACGACAACGCGCGAGACTACCGGACCGTTGCCCGCTCAGCAGATCGGCGAGCAGGTGCGTGGCGGCCGGCGATCCCACATGAACGAAATGGCCGGGTTCGCGAACGCGGCACTCTGTGGCGCCTTGCTCCCGGCAACCGAGCTCGGGAATACGATGGCGGTAACCGCCGAACCCGCGACGGTGGTTCCCGGAATCGCCTCGATGTCCACCGTCGCCGGCGTACCGATGAGTGCAAGTGCGTCTGTGAACAGGGGCGCGCCGCCACCGGCCGCGGTAACGTTGAACCGTTTCCGCCCCGGAGGCGCCGTGACGTACGTCGAGATCGAGTACGGACCAATATTCGCCCAGACCGGTGTCGCGGGCACCGCGGCGTCCTGCACGTAATGGCTCGCGTCGATGGCCTGCCCGGTGGCGTTGATCACGCGCAGCGCGACGTTCGCGCCCGGATCGGCGACGCTCTCATCGATCACGGTGAGGCGCATGCGATCCGCGCCGGAGGAGCGTGCATTCCCCCACAGGAGGAACGTGTAGAGCTTGCCGGCCTCGATCGACACCGTCGAATCCTTGAGAACCGTCTGCGCGACGTTCATCAACGTGTCGTCGAGGAAGATGCGGAAGTGGCGCTGGCCGGCCCGCGTGTTCTTGTACTGGATCTGCGTGGACGCCGGAACGCCCGCGGTGGTCACGACGTTGTTCCGGAACGAGATCCTGAAGTGCGCATTGCTTTCGGGTATGTCGACCCATCGGAAATCGAGGCCGAACGCTGCCCCGGTGTCCGGCACGGCGTTGATGAAGCGAACGCCCGCCGTAGGGATGTCCTCGGTGTTGACCACTTCGTCGGGACTACACGCTCCCGCAACGCCCGCAACGAAGCAGAGCATCGAGAGCTGCACCAAGCGTCGCATGAGACACTCCATAGAGTTGATCGGCCGCATCGGCATCATGGCCGGGGGCTGAGTTGGGTTTGCACGGTGTCCCCAGGGATCGTCGTCTCATCTCGGTCACCGGCGCCGGTGATGGCCCGCGTCACGAGGAACGCGACGGCACCACCACCGGCGATTGCAAGACCGACGGTGCGAGCACGAGAAAAGCGGCGCGTATACGTCGTCGCGACGTGATCGGACTTGATGCGCACCGTTTCTCCACCCCAGACCTGATGGCCGCCGCGCAGTAGCTTCACGTTGGCCACGGCCAGCACGTACTCGTCGTCGGTCCTTTCCAGCAACCGGCCTTCGACCTGATCGATCTCGGGCCCCATCGATCCACCGAGGGCAACACGGCCGGCATCGTTCACGTCGAACGCGACGCGCGTCCCCACCTGCGGGGACTCGCCCCTGGCAGGCTGCAACGTGTAGCAGCCCGCCAGGCCGAGAACGAGGACGACCGATCCGAATGAACCAGCTCGGAACATCACAGCGTTACCAACCGTAGGTGCCTCGTGCCGCCGACGAGTTCGGCGCCGTACCAACACCGTCACCCGTGCTGTAGATCTGATTCGGCAGCGCACCGCGAGCCTGGAGATCCTGATACGGCACTGGCCAGAAGAGCGGTGTGCCCTCGGCGAGGTCGCCCCATCCGCGGTGATCCAGGAACCACGCGGCGAAGTGCGTATACGCCGTCTCGATGCGTTTCTCCCACTTCATGGCTTCCAACATGTTGCCGCAGTCCACCGTGCTGAACGACGGGCCAACCGGAACCTTGGGGACGCAGTTCGCTCCGCCGGGTACCGGCGACGTGCCGTCCAGGGCGGTAATCGCCTCGAGCCCGTTCGGTACGCGCGTCTTGTTGATGAGCGCCGCCGCCGCCGCGTAGTTGCCCTTCCGAATGTGACCCTCGGCCGCCAACATGTCCATCTCGGCCCTGGTCATGAAGATCATTGCGCCGTTCTGGCCGGACCCGGCGTCGCCGGCGATGCGCCACGAGTGGAACCGAACGAAATCGTAGTTCGACCATCCCCACCCTAACGAGTTGAACTGGTCGTTTCCGATGCGGTTCGCGAAGTAGCGCTTGCAGGTCTGCGCCGCGCCCTGGCACGAGGTGATCGGGAAGTCTGCCTGCTGTTCCGCGCGAGTCGCGCCCTGCGGGAAGCGCAGGTCGGGCGTCACCATGAAGAACGGCGTGTTCCCCGCGCCACGGCTCGAGACCGGGGTCCCGATCCAGGCCGCGTAGTTGCCGGACACGTCGCCCATACCGATGACCCACGGCGGCATCTGGTGCCACAGGCCGTAGGTGTCGTACTGCGCCACCCACGTCCGGAACGGCCCGTTCGTGGTGTTCGTGATGTTGATGTGATTCTCGGTGATGCCGTTCTCCGCGTCGGCGATGACCGCATCCCAGTTCACGGCGGCACGCTCGGCGGGGTTGCGGGCAACGTTCGCCCGCAACCGCGCGCGGTAGCTCCGAATGAGACGGGCGAAGTCCGTCGCGCTCAGACTCGCCGGCGCCGGAATCCAGTTCGCGTCGAGCGCCACGAACCCGGGTGTCGCCGTGTGGTCGAGCGCGTTCTGGAGCGCCACGAGCGCCGAGTCCATGACCACGTCGTACGACGACAGCGTGCCCGGGTCCTCGGCAGGCATGCCGACCGAGATGACCGCCGCCGAGTCGTGGAACAGCGCGAGGTAGCCTAACGACACGCCACGGAGGAACTCACCCATCGCCTTGAAGCGGGCGTCCTGCCCCGGGGTTCCAAGGGTGAGCCCCTCCTCCATCTTCGTGAGCAAGGTCGACGCGACTCGGTTGACCTCACTCTGCACCTGATACAGGCGCACCTGCTCGCCGCCACAGGTGTTGCCGATGGCGTTGTTGTTGATGGCCCCCGACATCGGGAACCGCTGGTTCTGGCAGTTGTTCGCGAGATCGGAGTAGTTCTGGAACGACATGATGTTCGCCATCCCCTCGACGTTCCCGAGGTTCCGGTACAGGCCGTCGTGCCAGCGCTTGTAGTAGCTCGCCATCATGTTTTCCGCGTCGCCGGGGGTGGCGAGCGCGCGCCCCGCATCGGGGCTGTTCGGGTTCTCGACGTCGAGGTTGTCGTCACACGCGCCGAGCCCCAGGGCCGCCACCATCAGGGCGGCCCACCGCAGTTTTTGCATCATCGCTGGCGGCTCCTAGAAGCGTGTGGAAATGGTGAACGTGTAGTTGCGGAGCGTCGGGAAACCAAACGCGTCGACCTGGTTGACCAGCCCGGATCCGGAGAGGTTGTTCCCGCCGGTCGCGCCGACCTCCGGGTCGTAACCACTGTAGTCCGTGAAGGTCGCCAGATTTCGTGCAATCAAGCCCACGGTCCAGTCACCAAACCCGCGCACCGAGCCGACCTGATAGCTCGCGCTGACCTCGCGGAGCTTGGCGAACGATCCCGATTCCGTGTTGTAGTTGTTTGGGCCGAGGATGTCGTAGAACCCACCGGTGCCGGCCGCTTCGCTTCCGCCAGCACGCCACCCGTACCCGAGCGGCTTCGCCGTCTCGACCGTTGTACCACCCTGATCGAAGTACGACGAGCTCAGATCGAGCAGTCCCCATCCTTCACCCTGGTTGTTGATCTCGTGACCGATGGTGCCGTCGAGCAGCGCGTACACCGTCAGCTTCTTGTAGCGGAAGTTGTTCCCGAACGTGAAGCGGAAATCCGGCATCACGTTGCCGATGATCTGCTGGATGCCTGTTCCTTCACCCGGCTCGCCGGCGAGCGGACGATCGATGATCGGCATCCCCCACCACAGTGGGAAGTTCCACGGCGAATTCGCCGCCGAGAGCTTGGTCTGCCAGAGGTTCTTCGTGATGCCGTCGCGCCAGGTGTTGCCCTCGCCAACCCACACGACCCACCCCTGGTTGTTGACCTGGAACGCCTTGCCCGGGCCGCACTGCGACTGCACCGACGCCGGCATCGAGCCGCAGCTCGTGTAGAAGCGGCGACCCCAGATGTTGCCGTAGCGGTTGGCCGCGAAGCCGTTGCTCTTGTCCTTACGGGCCGTGATCAGGAAGAAGCTGCCGGTTCCCTGACCCGTTCCGGCATCCTGCACATACTCCGGTGCGAAGAGCTCGGTGATGTGCGTGCGCGTGCGGTCCCACGTGCCGCGCATGCTCCAGCTCACGTCACGACGGTTGATGATCGGCAGGTTGAGGCCGACCTCGAACGTCTTGTTCTCGAGCGTCCCCGCGTTCTGCCACTGCGTCGCGAAGCCGAGCGACGACGGCGTGCCGACGTTGAGGATCTGGTCTTTCGTCACCCCGTGAGCGTACGTCAGCTCGACACCGAGCCGGTTGAGCAGCGTGAACTCGGTCCCGACCTCGGTCTCGGTCGTCGTCTCGGGTTTGAGCTTCGAGTTACCCGCCTGACCGAGCTGAATGCCCGTCGCCGTCACCGTATACGTCTCGTACTGGGCCGAGAAACGCGGCGCCGAACCCGCCGTGCCGCGCGACGCGCGCAGGCGGAAGTCGTTCATGAACTCGAGCCCCCAGAATGGCTCCTCGGACACACGCCACACCGCCGACACGCGGCCGAACGGCGCCCACCGCTCGCCGTCGCCGAAGCGCGAGCTGCCGTCGTAGCGAATCGCGCCCTCGAGGATGTACCGGTCCTTGAAATCGAACCCGGCCGCAGCCGAGAGTCCCATGGCTCGCGTGCTCTCGAGCTCGGACGCCGCGGTCTTCTGGAGCGTGGTATTCGTGATGGTGTGAACGTCCTTGACCTGGAACGCCTGGCCCTGCCCGCGGTTCTCCCACTCGTCGTCACGCTCGTAATGCGCGCGGAGGCTCAGCCGTCCATTCAGGTCGCTGCGGAAGGTGTGCCGCATGCTCGCCGACAAGCTGGCGTTGTACGCCTCATTGTCGCCGTTGATGATCCGCATCTGTCCGTTGTTCAACGCGGTCGACCTGCTGAACGTCCTGTACCCCTTCTCGAAGATCTGCTCATCGACGCGGGCACGGCTGTCGTACGCGAACGCGGCCTCGAGCGTCACCCACTCCGCCGGGAAATAGCTCGAGGACAGGTTGCCCATGAACCGGTCCGTCGTACGCGTGTCATGCATGTACTCCATGTCGTACAGGAACGTACCGGCGCCGTTACCCGTCGGCCGGGCGAAGCCGGAGCCGCCGCCACGCACGATCGGACGGCCCAGCGTGTCGCGGGCGAGGTAGTCCGTTGCCGGAATGGCACCCCGGAGGAGCTGGCCGAAAATGCCGCCGTTCGACGAACCGCCTGTGCGAATGTCCCGTGTGCCGCGGTCGTACATCGTGCTCGTCTGCAGCTGCAGGTCTTCGCGAAGGTTGAAATCGAGGTTCACTCGGCCGCGGAGATGCTGCTGGCCCTTGAGCCCCTTCGTCGCGCCCTGATTGTCCTGGTACGAGCCGCTCGCGTAGAAGCGCACCGCGTTGATCTTGCCGGTCGCGTCGATCGAGTTCAGCGTGAACGGGTTGTTCGTGGCAACCTGCGCGAGCGAGTTGTAGTACCGTCCCGGCCAGATCTGCGCCTGCATGACGTTCTGCAAGCTGCCGTCGCCGATGGAGGGCGAGCTCCACTGCAACACCTGCGGCGTTCGGATGGTGTCGGCCGCCAC
>DASURJ010001149.1:0-2701 GCA_036280115.1 Gemmatimonadaceae bacterium | reverse complement strand
TGGGTGTGGCGCGCGCCTCGGCGAGGAACGCGCCGAACTCGAGCTGCCGGATCTCCATGGTCACGCCGATCTCGCGCATGTCGGCCTGGAGCAGCTGCTCGACCGCGTTGTCACCGCTGCCGACCGTGAGAAGCGTGAACGCCAGGGGTTGCCCGCCGCGCGTTCGACGCCCGTCTGCACCGCGCTTCCAGCCGGCGGCGTCGAGGAGCGAGTCAGCGGACTCCGATCGCGGCGGGGGGAAGTCCAGCGCGAGCGGGTTGTCCGGGGGAACGGGCCCGACGGCGGGCGTGGCGTAGCCAGCGAGCGCGGCGTCGATGATGCGCTGACGGTCGATCGCCGCGGACACGGCGTGCCGCACGCGCGGGTCGTCGAACGGGGGCCGCTCCGCGTTGAAGATGACCACGTTCGAGAACAGCACCGGGTACGACACCACGCGGAGCGACGGATCGCGCGCCGCCAGCGACGCCATCGTTGGCGCAATGCCGGCGATCGCAAGCTCGCCGCTCACGAGTCCCGCGAACTTCGTCGTCGGTTCATCGACGACGGCGACGACCAGCCGTTCGATCGCCGCCGGCCCGCCGAGCGACGTTGGGAAGTCCGTTGACCGCTCGAAGACCCAGCGACGTCCGGGTTCGCGCGAGAGGAATCGAAACGGCCCGTTGCCTACCGGGCTGAAGTTGAACTCCGCACGGCGCATCGCCGCACGTGGCACGTCGCCCAGAAGGTGCCCCGGAAGGATGGGGAGCTCGCACAGCACCGCCGGGAATGCGGGCGGTGGCGTGGTGAACTCGATGACGACTGTCGTGTCGTCAGGCGCGCTCGTCGCCGCGACGGTCGCCAGGTCGGCGTGACGGGGATAGCCGGTGGCGCGATCGCGCGCCGCGTCGATCGTGAACACCACATCGCGCGCCGTCGTCGGTGTGCCGTCGTGCCAGGACAGATCCCGGCGCAGGTACAACGTCAACCGATCCCGCGCGTCGTTCCACTCCCAGCGACTGGCGAAGTACGGCTCGGGGGCAAGGGCGGTATCGTAGCGCGCGAGCGTGACGAACAGTGCGAACCGCTGGATCTGCCGCGACAGCGGATGCACGGTGACGAGCGGGTTTGCGGACTCCAGGTCCGCGCCGGACGCGTAGACGACGGTATCGTTCGGGCGTGCGACCGGTCCGCACGCGTTCATCCCCGTCAGCCCGACGACGAGCACCGCGGCACACGTTGACGCGGCCCGGGCGAGGCGCATCATCCCCGTGTGCATACCCTCACGCGACGTCTCGCGGCCGCGCTCGTGCTGTTGTGGCTCGTCGTCACACTCACCTTCGTGCTCGTCAGGCTGGCGCCGGGCGACCCGGCCGCCATTCTCGTTCCGCCCACAGCGACACCCGAGGACGCGGCTCGACTGCGGGCAGAGCTCGCGCTCGATGCGCCAGTCGCCGTGCAATATGCACGCTGGATTGGCGGGCTGCTTCGCGGCGACCTCGGCGAGAGCTTCGGGCAACGTCGTCCGGTGACCGACGTGCTCGGCGAAGCCCTCCCGATCTCGTTGGGGCTCGGGGTCGCGTCGCTCGTGTTGACGTTCGTCGTGGGTGTGGCGATCGGCACGGTACAGGCCGCGCGGCGCCGCAGCGCCGTGGATCCCATCCTCACCGTGCTGACCACGTCCGTGTACGCGGCACCGAGTTACTGGCTCGCGCTCACACTCATCGCAGTGTTCACCTACGGCGCGACCGTGTGGGGATTCCCGCCAGCGCTCCGGCTTCCAGCGTTCGGCGTGCGCGATCCGGCCGGCGGCACCAGCGGGATTGCGGCGGCCATGGATGTCATCCGCCACGCGGTGTTGCCGGTCACGGTGCTCGCCGCCGTTGGCGCCGCCGGCATCGCTCGTTATGCGCGCAGCACGGTGGCCGACCTGTCGGGCGCCGAGTGGGTGCGGACAGCACGGGCGAAAGGGTTGCCGTCGCGCGGCATCTACGGGCGCCACGTTCTCGCGAACGCGCTGCCACCACTCATCGTGCTGCTTGCGCTGTCCCTGCCCGGCGTCGTGGCCGGCTCGGTGTTCGTCGAGAGTGTCTTCGCGTGGCCCGGGATGGGCCGCGTGATGGTGGTGGCCATCACGTCGCGCGACTATCCCGTGGTCATGGGGGCGACGGTGATGTACGCGGCACTCGTCATCCTGGCGAACCTCGCGGCCGACCTCGCGCTGCCGCTCGTGGACCCGCGTCGCGACCACGATGCATAGTGGAACGCGGACGGCCGCCGGTTCGCCGCTGGCACCATCCCGGTCGCTACGTGCTGCTGCGAGGGTGTGGTGAATCGACTCGCGCAGATCTCGGCGGCATTGCTCGCGCTCCTCACGGCGGCGGTGCTGCTCGTCCCGGCCTTCGCGGGGACCGACCCGCTCGCGATCGGCGACGTGCTGGCGACCCGCCTGGTCCCGCCGGTCTCGACGGACTCGCTCGGCAACTTTCACCTGCTCGGGACCGATCGATTCGGGCGGGACCTGTTCGTACGGATGATGCTCGCGGGGCGAATCTCACTCGCCGTCGGCGTCGCCGGTTCACTCCTCGCCGGGATCGTCGGGACGATCGTGGGTGCGATGGCCGCGTGGCGCGGCGGCCTGTTCGACCAACTCGCGATGGCGATCTCGGACGCCCTGCTGTCGATCCCGCGACTCATCCTGCTGCTGCTCTGCGCGGCGCTGTGG
>DASURJ010001148.1:0-2329 GCA_036280115.1 Gemmatimonadaceae bacterium | reverse complement strand
CGAGTACCTGAGCTTCAACTTCGGGCCGACGCTGCTCGAGTGGCTCGAGGTCGCCGCGCCCGACACCTACGCGCGTATTCTCGAGGCCGACCGACGAAGCATCCGGCGGTTGGGACACGGCAACGCGATCGCGCAGCCGTACCATCACGCGATCCTCCCGCTCAGCAGCCGTCGTGACAAGGTCACGGAAGTGCGGTGGGGGATCGCCGACTTCCGCCGCCGCTTCGGCCGCGATCCCGAGGGGATGTGGCTGCCCGAGACCGCCCTCGACGACGAGACCCTCGACGTCCTCGCGCAGGAGGGGATCCGGTTCACGATCGTCGCGCCCGGGCAGGTGGAGGCCGTGCCTAACGACGGGCAGCCCGGCCGCTATACCACGGCCAGCGGGCGCACCATCGCCCTCTGCATCTACGACGGCGACATCTCGCACAGCATCGCCTTCGGCGGCCTTCTGAACGACGGACACGCGTTCGGCAAGCGGCTACTTGCGCGCGCCGAGCGCCGACGCACGCCGCGCAGCGGCGACGCAGTCGCGGAGCAGCCGGATCACTGGGAACCCGACCCGTCGAGCGACGGCGGCGTCCGGCCGCTCACGTCCGGGACGTTCGCCGCGGTCGCAACGGCCGAGCGACACTCGCGCCGCCGTCGCCTCGTGTCGGCGGCCACGGATGGCGAGACGTACGGGCATCACCACCGGTTTGGTGAGATGGCCCTCGCCCGCGTCATCGTCGACTTCGAAACGACGCGCTCGGCGCGTTTCGAGAACTTCGCGTCCTACCTCGCACGCCACCCGGCGCTCGATGACGTTCAGATCCGCGCGCCGAGCGCGTGGAGCTGCGCACACGGGGTCGAACGGTGGCGGTCGGATTGTAGCTGTCGCATGCGCGGCGATACGCATCAGCGATGGCGTACTCCGCTCCGGGACGCGATCACCGAGCTCGCCGAGGGACTTCACGCGATCTACGAGCGCGACGCGCGACACTACTTCGACGACCCGTGGGCGGTGCGAGATGCGTACGGCGAAGTCGTGGCGACCCCCGAACGGATCGAACCCTGGGTGGCGTCGCGCGTGATCCCGGCGAGCGCCGAGCGAGCTCCGCATCATCCGACGCCGCACTCGCTGTTGGAGATGGAACGCGGCGCGCTGCGCATCTTCACGTCGTGCGCGTGGTTCTTCGACGACATCGCCGGGCTCGAACCGATCGAGGTGTTGCGCTACGCGGCGCGGGCGATCGAGCTCGCCGGGCCGGACGGTGCGCGTCTCGAGGAGGCGTTCCTCGTGCGTCTCGCCGACGCGGAGAGCAACGAGGTCGGCATCGGCACGGGACGCGACGTCTACCTCGGCATGGCGAAGCCCAAGGTGGGGCAGTTCGCGCGCCTCGCGGGGTCGGTGGCCGCCGCGCGAGCGGTCGCCCCGCTGGATCCGGAATCAGTCGCGGCGAGTGCTGCGCTCCGCGTCGAGGCATCGGATGGGGCGGTGACGATCCACCAGCGCCGCACCGGCGAACACGGACGCTTCGCCGTGTCGGTCGAGAGGGGATCCGCCGATCCGGCCGGTGCCGTGGCGGTGCCGCATTCCCCGGCGTCCGTCGCCGCGCGCGTGGCCACGACGCCGCCGCTCGAGCTCACGCTCGCGGAGATGACGGAACGCCAGCGGGCGGTCATCGAGACGGGCGTGCGCGAGTGGCTGATCAGGGTCGCGTTCGGCGATGACGCGGTCGTGTCGCGCCACACCCCGGCGGCGCTGCTGCCACGCGCAGTGACGTCGGCCGTCACGGCGCTCGCCCGCGGCCGGACGCCGAGCCTAACGACACGCGTCGTGGCTCTGCTGGACCTGCTCGAGCTCGAGCGGTTGCATGTGCCCTTCGACGCGCAGACGCGGTTCTACGACGCCTTCCCTGCGAGTCACGGGAGCGAGGCGAATGAATCCGCTCTGGACCCCGCGCTGCGAGCGATCGCGGCCCGCCTCGGTTTTTCGGTACGTCAGGGGTCAGAGTCCTAACGCATCGTTTCATCGCGTCGCGCCATCGGGCGGACGCGGGGGACGCGGCAGGGGCGGACGCGGAAAAGCCGGGGACAACGTCTCCCACCCTTCCGGTCCGGTGCGCGCGGGCCGGTCGGAACGGCGATGACGCGGACAGGGCCGAAACGGCCGGATGAGGCGCCGCGTCTCGCGCCAGGTCAGGCATCCAGAACGGAGGGTTGAAACGGATGAGGGGGATGAGGGGATGAGCGACATCCTGCGGAGTGAGTGAAGGTTCCTCTCACCAAGACGTGAGTGAGGGGAACGGCTCCCTCGGGACGCCGCTCGCCCCGGGAGCAGTTCCCC
>DASURJ010001147.1:0-3118 GCA_036280115.1 Gemmatimonadaceae bacterium | reverse complement strand
GCCCGCCGCCGTTGAACCGCTCGTCGATCACGGCCCCCTTCCGGTCCTGCTGAGCGTAGTAATAGCGGTCGAACGCCGTGATCGCCGGACGTCCCGTGTTCGGCACCCACACGTAGGCGAGCGTTCCCTTCGACAGCGAGTCCACCCGCCGGCGGTTGTCCTCGACCCAGGCGCGCTGGCGGAGCTGGGTCTCATTACGAATCGGAACGACGGTCACGTTCCACGCTCCGTCGCCGTTCGCCCGCTCGGCGAGCCGGAGCACGGTCTGCCGTTCGGCGGTCCCATCGAGCGCCTTCCACGGCTCGTCGCGCGTGGTGACGGGCACGCCGTTCACCTCGAGAAGGTAGTCGCCCACGCGTGCCTTCACGCCCGGCGCGTCGAGCGGCGCGCGGAGACCGGGGTTCCAGCTCTCGCTCGTGTAGATGCGCGCGATGCGCCACCGCTCCCCGTCGGCCACGAGGTCGGCGCCTAACGTGCCGACACGCGAGCTGTCCACCTGCGGGTTATCGCCGCCGCCGACGAACGAGTGCCCGACGGCGAGCTCGCCACCGAGCATGTCGAGCATGTACGTGAGGTCGCTGCGGTGTTTGATGAACGGCACGAGGGGCTCGTAGCGCCCGCGCACGGCGGTCCAGTCCGCACCGTGGTGGTTCGGCGCGTAGAAGAAGTCGCGCTCGATGCGCCACGCCTCGTCGAAGATCTGCTTCCACTCGAGCGCCGGGTTGACCTGCGTGCCGAGTGCCACACGGAGGGTGCCTTCTCCCGGTCGCGACGCGCCCTCGCCCGGCCGGGGCGGCGCGTCGGTGCCGGCAATGACCCAGTTCCCGCTCGGTCCGGCGCCCTGCTGCCACATGAGTTTCTTGCCGTCTCGCGAGGCCGACACTCTCGAGACGCCGCTCGCGAACACGGAGGTCCGCCGGTTCGTCATGTCCCACTTGTGCAGCGTCGTGCCCGGCTGGTTCGGCACCCGCTCGGAAGCGAACAGGATGCCGGACGGCCCGGGGACGAGCTGTGCGTAGTCGCGCACCGGCATCGGGAGCGCGAGAATGCGGCGGTCGAACCGATCGAAATCGATGCGGACCGTGGGTGTGCGGGATGAGGCCGCGCCGGATCGTGCTGAGTCGTTAGGCGCTCGGCGGGTAGTGTCGGCGCCGCCAGGTGGTGCGGCTGGCGGCGGTGCGCCGGGGGACGCCGGCGTGCCTGCCGTGCGGGCGGCGCGCTCTTCGTCGCTCTCGGGAGTGAACGGGGTCGGTTCGTCGGCGCGCAGGAGCGCGACGTAGACGCCGGACGTCGCCGTGCGCGTCTGGCTTCCGAGGTCCGCCCACCCGCTCTGGACGCCGAGGTCGGTGCTGGCGAGGAAGTAGAGCCACCGCCCGTTCGCGTCCCACACCGGCTCCGCCGCGCTGGCCAGAGCGTCGGTGAGCGCGTGCTTGCGCCTGTCTGCCAGCGACCACACGACGACCCGGCGGAACTGGTTCGGGTACGTCTTCGCGTACGCGAGCCACTTCGAGTCCGGCGACCAGACAGGCTTCATGGCGTTGCGGTCGTTCGACGCGCCTCCCGTGTCCGCAACCGTAATGGCGCCGCTCGCCAGGTTCACGACCCGGACGCGCACCTTGTCGTCGACGAACGCGATGTGGCTGCCGTCGGGCGACCAGGCCGGTGACCACGCCATCTTCGCGTCGCCGATGGCGATCGAGCGAGGGCGTGCGAGTCCGTCGGCGCTGCCGATCAGGAGCCGATAGCCGGCGCCCTCGTCGGAGAACCACGCGACGCGTTCGCCGTCGGGAGACCACACCGGCGCGCGGTCGGCCGCGCCCGACGAGCGGGTGAGGTTGCGCGCGTCGCCCTTCTCGACGGGGACGGTGAACACCTCGCCTCTGGCCTCGAACAGTGCCCGCTTGCCCGTGGGGCCAAGGGTGGCCGACGTGATGGAGCGCGTCACGTCGGCCCACCGCGGTGCCGCCCACGGGAAGTCGCCCTGGACGTTGATGGCCAGCTTCTTCGGCGCGGAGCCGACGGGCTCCATCAGCCAGAGGTAACCGTCCTGCTCGAAGACGATCGCGTTCTCTCGCGCGTCCATGGTCTTGACGTCGGCGTCGCGAAAGCGCGTGAGCTGAGCGAGACGCTGCGACCGCGTGTCGTACGACCAGACGTTCGTCGCCCAGTCGCGGTCGGAGAGGAAGTAGATGGTCTCGCCGACCCATACGGGATCGACGTCCATCGTCCATTCGTTAGGCAGGCGTGTTTCGGCGCCGCTCGTCACCTCGGTGATCGTCAGCGGCGTGTTCTGTCCGCCGCGGTAGCTCCGGAACTCCACGTCCCACCGGTCCACGCGGTCGACGACGATCCGGCGCCCGTCCGGGGAGAAGCTGCCGCGAAAGCCCATATACGCCGGCAGCAGCTGCGCCGGGCGGCCCTCGACGGGGATGGTCCAGAGCTTCTCGTACGGAGTGGGCGCCGACACGCGACTCGACGCGAACAGCACACGCCGCCCGTCGGGCGTCCATCCGCGTGCACTCTCACCGCTCGGGCTCCAGGTGAGCCGCCGCGGATCGCCGCCGTTGGCGTCGACGATGTAGACGGCGTTGACCCCGGCGCGGTTCGACGTGAAGGCGATCCATCGCCCGTCGGGCGAGAAGTGCGGATCGGCCTCGACGGCGGGCGTGCTGGTGATCCGGCGCGCGTCGCCCCCCTGGCGACCAACGACCCAGAGGTCGCCCCCGTACGTGAAGGCGATGTGTGTGGGACCTAACGAGGGGTTGCGGAGGAGGCGCGTGCCCTGGGCGGGCGCGACGGCGCTGATACAGGCGACGAGCAGAGCTGTTGATACACTGGAGCGCATGAGGGGCCGCTGAAGGGGAGAGTGTACCCGGAACGTATCGCCGGGGCGGCTGGAGGGTGAGGCCGCAGGGGTGTGTTCGGGGATGACGGGACAGACCGCCGGGCTCAACGCGATTCGCTGGGACGTGAGCCTGACGCCGGAAACTCCGGTCTTCGCGTTCACCGGCTTCTTTCCGCCGATCCAGAACCTCCCGGTGGTGAACCGCGTGAAGGCGGGGCAGGGCGTTCCCGTCAAGTTCAGCCTGGGCGGCGATCAGGGACTCGGCATCTTCGC
>DASURJ010001146.1:0-5991 GCA_036280115.1 Gemmatimonadaceae bacterium | reverse complement strand
CGCTCAGGAAGCGCGCCGAGGAAGCGAAGAGAAAGGCCGAGGAGGCCGCGGCGAAGAAGATCGCCGGCGACACCGCGAAGCCCGCGCCCGCGGGCGAGGCCGCCAGGCCCGGCGCGGCGTCGAGCCCGGCGTCCGGCGGCGCACCAGCCGGAAAGGCCGACCCGAAGGTCTGGGATAACTACGACTTCGTCCCGGGCAGCAAGATTCTCTTCTTTACCGACTTCTCCGACGACAAGGTCGGCAACTTCGCGCGCGGGCTGAAATACGTGACCGGCCCCATCGAGGTCGTCGAGCGCGACGGCGTGAAGATGCTCCGCAGCACGGCGCGGTCCACGATCCTGATCCCGGTGGGACGCGTGCTGCCACAGCGGTTCACGCTCGAGTTCGACATCCTGTCGACGAACCCGGGGCTCAACGACCAGCTGGTCGTCGAGGGCGGGCCCGACCGCGGTCGCAGCGCCCAGTCGGCGGAGATCGACTGGTCGCCTCGCGGTACGTTCATCATCGGCGGCCGGCAGAACATGGGCACGAGTGCGGTCGCGATCCCAGGCGCCATGCAGGAGCAGATCATCGGGAATATCGCGCACGTCCGCGTGCTGATGGACAGCGGCTACTTCAAGATGTACACGAACGAGCGCCGCATGTACAACAACCCCGACCTGCCGTTCCGGCGCGACTCCGTGATCCGCGTCGAAGTGCACGGGTCGGACGAACAACCGGTGTTCGTCACGTCGATTCGGCTCGCGGAGAGCGAGACGGACGTGCTCTACGATGCGCTCGCGGCGAAGGGGCGGTGGGCGACGCAGGGGATTCTGTTCGAGACGGGGAAGTCGAACCTCAAACCGGAATCGCGACCGGTGCTCAAGGAGATCGCGGCGACGCTCGCGAAATACGGCGATCTGAAGATCCTCATCGAGGGGCACACCGACAACGTCGGCTCGGCGGCGAGTAACCTGACGTTGAGCGACGCGAGGGCGGCGGCGGTGAAGGCGGCGCTGGTGTCGGAGTACGCGGTGGATGGCGCGCGCATCACGACGAAGGGCTTCGGCGACACGAAGCCGTCGGTGCCCAACGCAACAGCAGCAGGGCGGGCACAGAACCGGCGGGTGGAGATCGTGAAGCAATGACCATTCCGGGTGGGGCGCATGGGATCCCATGCGCCCCACCCGGAATGAAACCCTGGTACGTCCACCTTACCTGCTTGCGCTCGCACGGCGCCCGGCGAAGAGAGGCGCCGCGCCCGTCGGAATCGCCATGTTGTACCGCGTATTGAGCGCCGCCGCGGCCGCCTCGGCCAGCACGCGCGCGCCCTCGGCGCTCGGATGCAGACCGTCGAGGCTCACGTACGGGCCAAACGGTTCCTGCGACGTGAGCATCGTGATCGCGTTGAACGGATCCTTCGTGACCGTCTCGTCGTACAGCGCGCTGAGCGCGAAGTACGCGAACCCGCGCGACTCCGCTTCCGCGCGCATGACCGCGTTCATCGCCGCGAACTGCGCGTCGATCGCCGCCATCTCCGCCGGGGACAGAACGTAGTCACGAATCACGTCTCCGTTTGCGTCGGTCGGGGGCGCGTTCGCGCAGCTCAGAACGAACGGCGAGAGCCCCTGTTGACGCCGCGCACCGCCCGTCGCCGCCGCGACCAGCACCCGCACCGGAACGAACAGCGCATTGTCCTTCCCCGGCGCCACGCTGCAATCCTCGCTGACCGTCACGTGAAGCGGAACAAAGGTAGCCCTCGCCTCCCAGAGCTCCGCGCCGGTGCGGAAGCTGGGGAAGCTGATGGCATGATCCACTAGACCGACGACCACTGCCTTCTTGGCCTCTGCCTGAACGCGATCGAGAACCGTGCGATAGTCCGGCGCCCAAAGCGCCACCGGCACGACGGTCTGGCCAGGGACCACCGCGCCGTGGTGGACACCGAGGATCTCGTTCGCGCCGAGCTCCACGGAGACGATCTTCGGGTTCTGCGCCTCCATGGCCGTGACCTGGGACATCCCCGACGGAAGGACACGCTGGTAGAGCGGCGCGTAATTCGGGTCGGGTGCTTCGGGAGTCGCGTTGAGTGCGTGAATGGTGCGAGCCCCGCTGATGGCGACGTTGCCGGCGGGGAGCGTCACGCCTGCCTCGTTCGCCGCGCACGTGCGGCTGAGGAACGGTGTGGCGGCGAGCTCGCCACCGACGCGGAGCCCTGAGCCAAGCGGCGCGATGAGTGGCGCGCCGCACCCCGGCCCACTGATGAGGGGTAGAGACAGCTCGCGGTTGGCGAGCCGTGCGAGCTGGGCCGGCCAGCTCGACAACTGCGAGGTCGCGTTGACCCCGTCGGACCGCCATCCCTGGCTCACGCTCGTGCCGATCGCCACGTAGCGATGGAAGTCGCCTTCACCGTTCGGGAGGAGCTCGGACTGTCCGCCGTCGGGTAAAGGTGAGCGGGGCGGCGCCGTGGGGCTGTCGACGCAGGCGGTGAGCGATACAACCACCAGCGCGGTGAAAATGGGGCGGTGCATCGGGTCCTCCGGTGTAGAGATTGACTCTGACGCGTTCGGTCGAACGCGCCGGCACCGGGTAACCGCGTCGTTCCGGTGACGTGCGCAGTGTGCGCGTTCACCGGCCGACAATCTCTAGCACGCAGTACGTAGTCGCGCGGCGACGACTACGTAGATGCCTTTCGTCATCCCCGCGCGCTCACCGTCGCCCTCCACGGTGCGATCGGACCTCCTGGCGGATGTGCTGACTACGTGATGAGGCGTGACGGGTCACAGTGTGTCCGGTCCAAGCCGTGGCCCGGGTATCGACTGCAGCTCCGTTGCCGGGGCGCCCACACGGGCACCCCGGCCTTCGGTCGCGCTCGTGTTCACGGTCGATGCCGCGGTGCAGGCGGCGACGAGCCCGAGGCCAACCAGGGCGAGCAACGAGCCCCGAAGCACACGACGGCCTACCTTGGAAGAAGCGGAGTACATGGTCGGATCCTCGCAGTGATTTATCGGTCACCCGGCGTCGGCGGCTGCTGCAGAAGTGCGCAGCGGCTCGGAACCGGTGAACGCAAATCAATGCGGGCCGCTCACCACGGAATCACGAGAAGATCACCGCGCAATCTCCGGTGGGCACTGCGCCGTCATTCCGGGGCCGCCCACGTCACCGTCGAGGGGGTCGGACGAGCTTCACCGCTCGGGCGACCGATGCCGGCGCGGTCCACACCGGCGGGTCGAACGTCCGCGCGGACGCCGAGGCCGACCCCGCGACGAACGCCCCCGTCGTCGGCGTCACGACCACGCTCCACGCCTGCGCCGACGTGGTGCAACCGATTCCGGTACTCCCGCTGCCACGGATGACCGTGGTCGTCTTCCCCGCCTTCTGCCGCTGCTCGAGCTCCACGAGCACACCGAATTCGTCGCCGGCACGCGAGCATCTCACTGTGCCCGTCACCGTCGCGCCACCGTTCGACGCTCCGGTGACCGCATTCGCGTCGATCGTGAGCGTCACGACCGTGAAGTCCGTGAACTCGAACGCACCGATGTCGCAGCTCGCCCCCCGGGCCACGTAGCGCTGGTCCACCGTAACGTTACAGTTCACGCCGCCGTTGACCGCCGGGCTCCGGTGATCCAGCGCGTGGGTCGCGGTTGGACCGCCGTTGTCGGTGAGTCCGAGAAGCATCGGGTCGGCGACGAGCATCGCCGCCGAGATGCCGCACGTCGAGTCACTCGCGATGTTCATTCCGTGATGCTCGTACAGAATCCAGCTTTCGCAGTTGCGCGACCCGCTCCCGTTGTTCGCGACGATCGAGTTGCGCAGCGTGACGACCGGCGGCCCTCCGGGAGAGGTGACCCAGCCGATGCCTGGCGCCCCCTCGTTGTGCGCGACGGTGCTGTTGACCACCGTGAGCGTGCCGTTGGAGGCAATGCTGATTCCGGATGCGGGGCCGCTCCCGGAGTTGTTGCTCACGGTGCTGTTGACGAGCGTGACCTCGTGGCCGTGAATCGCCGACATGCCACCGTGATTGTTGCTCACGGTCGCATGCTCGAGCAGGAGCGGTCCCTGAGTCGAGATGGCGGAGCCGGGCGTGCCATCGGTGCCACCCGAGATTGTCAGGTTCCGGAGAACGCCGCCCTGGCGTAACCGCACGACGCGACCGGCACCAGTGGCGGTGGTGAGCGTGATGCCTTTCGTCGTCGGTCCTACGATCGTGATGTAGGGAAACGCCTCGAGCGTCGCGTCGAGGGTGATCGTGTCGCCAGCGAGACTGTCGGCGAACTGGATGACCGAGGTACCGTTCGCCACGCTCACGGCCCACGGGAGCGACCCCGGCACATTGGCGCCGCTCGCGTCGGTCACGAGAATGACATTGCCGTCGAGAGCCTGGCGGGTGGCGGGGATGGACATCACGCTCGGCCCGGTTGTGGGCGGGTCGTCGGCACACGCGGCGACCGCGATCAGGGTGAGAGCGAGCGGCCGGCGGGCGGCTCGCGAAGTCCAGAAACGCATGGGATTCCTCGGGTGTGAGGGTTCGTTCGTCGTTAGGTTCCGATCGTCGGCGCCCTCGGCGCGGCCGGACGATCCTGGCGGCAGTGTCCGCCACTGCGAAGGTGATCCGCGGCGGCGGGGTTGTTCGGGAACTGTCGCCCACGCATTGCCCGTTCGGTTGGCGGTGTGCGCGCCTCATGAAGGCGCAACCAACCGGGGAATCGAGCCACGAGTGATCTTGCGGGCGTTATCGTGTGGTAACAGCTCGCTCGATATCCCGACGACGCCGAGACGCAACACTCGAGGCGTCCAACGCTCGATCGTCCACCGCTCGATCGTCTACCGCGGCTCCTTCCGGCAGCGAACCATGACCCTCCGTCTCGCCTCGCACGTGGCGCTCATCGCGCTGGTGGCAGGCCCACTCCACAGGGCATCCGGCCAGGAGCGGCCGATGATTCCACCTGCGCTCCCCACCGACTGGCGCATCTGGTTCGGGGTGAGCTCGGGCCGCTTTCACGAGAACGCAGTCCGGTACACCGTTGCCCAACACGGACAGATCGCGTACGCGGACAGGCGCGGCGCCACGCCGGCGATCGGGACGATTCCGGCGGAGACGGTTCGTGACCTCACGAGCCTGGTCGACCGCCTCCGGTTGTGGGAGGCCAGCCGCATCCCGTCGAGCCGGTTCAATGCCTGTATCGGGTCGCTACACCTCCCGAACGTGTGGTTCTCGCTGAGGCGCGGTTTCGAGACGTACTCACTCTCGCACTGCAATTCGGTCGAGCGCGAAGCTCGGCCGAGTGACGAGTACACGCTCGCCCTCGACGCCGAACAGCGGGCGGTATACGCGACGCTGCGGTCGAAGCTCGAGGCACTGTTCGACGCTGAGCTCAGGAGCAGGGCCGGCACGCGTCAACAGACGGCGGGCGACGAGCTTTCAGGCCGGAGTTGCGAGGTTCCCTCGAGCGCCGGCGCCGACACGACAAACGCGAAGACGAGGCCCCGGCGCGCGGTCGAGTGTCGCCCTGACCACGCGTGCGCGCTCGTCGCGCCACGGGAAATCCGAACGGTCACCGGCCGCAACGACGTCGCCAACTACGGTCCCGAGAAGCGGCAATCCCCGACGACGTCGGATTGCGTTCACCAGGACTTCGTGGTCAGCGTCAGGCTCGTGCACGAGGGCTGGACGGCCGAGAGACTGGAGGCGCAGCGCGAGCAGGCGGTGCGTGCAGGGCACCGGGTCGAGCGGTTCGGTGCCAACGACGGAATCGGGTACCGCGTCCTGCACGCCCCGATGGTTGCCACCACTGGTCCCTTTACAGGCGAGACGGCGTTCATGCTCGTGGGAGCGAAGCTGCTCGCGATCTCGGTGCAGACGTTTCCCGAGGACTATCTGGAGCTTCCGGACCGTAGCGGCAGCGGCCGCTCGGCACGCGGGAGCGTCATCCCGCTTGCCATAGCGGCCGCGGCGCGTCTCGGGCGCTGAGCGAGCGCTCTCAGCGCACCGACACCGCCGTAAGCCTTCCCGAG